>JBAYGS010000002.1 GCA_041666545.1 Candidatus Paceibacterota bacterium
AATTTACCATTTTCGCAAAGCTCTCAAAACTTTTTTACCGTACTACAATTCAGAGAGAACCCACATGGGAATCAGTTACCAAACACCTCTGGAGGTGTTGCGAAGGTCTTGATTAGTTAACGGTAGTCAAGCATTTGTGTCCGGTACCCGTAGCTCATTTCCACCATTTGAGCCGTTGGAGGGCCACAAGCTCTTGAATTTTGCGCGCGCTTGACTATATCTATAAAGCATGCTTATATTGATACAGACCAACGAGGGCCATGCTTCTGCCTGTGCCCCATTTGCACCTCTAAAACTCAAGACTGAAAGGATAACAATGCAAGTCGTCTATGCCCTTCAAGACATCCCAAGGGCCATCACCAAAAGCATTTTCTTGGCCGGACCCAGTCCGCGAGAACAGAATCATCTGAACTGGCGACGCGAAGCTCTCGAAATTCTCGAGGAGCTGGGTTTCGACGGGACAGTTTTTTTGCCAATCACTGGAGACGGATTGTGGAAACACAGCTATGTCGACCAGATCGATTGGGAGACTACGACCCTCAACTTGGCCGATCAAATTGTTTTTTGGGTTCCGAGAGATTTGGAGACCTTGCCGGCTTTTACCACTAATGTGGAATGGGGGATCTGGTTTGATTCTGGCAAGGCAATTCTTGGTTTTCCCAAAGATGCGCCGAAGATGCGTTATCTCGAGCATCACGCCAAAGCTCAACAAGTGCCGATTTACGATAGCCTCGGCGACACCCTCAAAGAGGCCGTTTCTAGATTGGGCGCCGGTGCCGAGCGAATTGACGGCGAGCGAGAAGTTCCGCTCCACATTTGGAAGTTGCCTCATTTCCAAAATTGGTATCAGCAGTTGAAAGTGGCCGGAAATCGTTTGGACGGTGCCAAATTATTGTGGTCATTCCGAGTCGGTCCCAACAAAGGTTTCGCCTTTGCCTATGTTCTGCAAGTGAATGTCTATGTTGCGGCGGAGCAAAGGAACAAGGTGAACGAGTTTATCATCTCGCGACCTGACATTGCGACTGTCGTGGCCTACCATCCACGGGCGAATTTACTCGCCACGGAAGTGGTCATCGTTAAGGAGTTTAGATCGCCGGTTTGCACCGAAGACGGTTATGTTCGGGAAGTTCCCGGTGGCTCTTCGCTCAAACCGGGAGTCGACCCTCTTGAGACCATGGTTCACGAACTTAAGGAAGAGACTGGTCTCATCATCGATGACCCGACTCGAATTATGAAGATTGGAGCGCGACAAATCTATGGAACACTGCTTACGCACCGTGCCCATGTCTTTGCGGTCAAACTCAACGATGAGGAGTTGGAGTTTCTGAAGAGACAGGAAAGTGGCAAGGTGGTTCACGGTGTCGAGTCGGAAACCGAACGGACCTATGTCGAAGTTCATCGGCTCTGTGACTTAATCGACTGTGATTCGAAAGCTATCGATTGGGGTACCCTGGGCATGATCTTTGGAGCCCTGCTTGGATAGTGAAAGTTTCGCAAGCGCACGACCTTCAGGTACGGCGCTTTTTTAATTTTTAATGCGCGAGGGTGAAAGCGATGATGGACTTAGCGCCGGAGGCAAGGAGGGTACGGCGGGCTTCTTTCAGGGTGGCGCCAGTCGTTGAGACATCATCAATCAAAATTATATTTCGGCCACGAACCGCTTCCGGCCTGGCCACTTCAAAACAGTCCGCCAAATTTTTGAGTCTCTGCTCGCGCGAGATTTTGGTTTGTGGCGAAGTGTCTTTGGTTTTTATAAAACTTTTGGTATCAAGCATCAGTATTTTTTGCGAATCATTTTTTATAATTTCTTCTGCCAAAAGCTCCGACTGATTAAAACCGCGCTCCTGCCGGCGTTTCTTTGACAGCGGAATCGGTATCAAAAGGGGACTATTGAATTTTTCAAAAATTGATTTTTCGGCCAGTTCGGCAGTTATTTCTTCAGACAGAATTTTCCCCAAAAGCGAGGCGACTTTGGGGTTGCCGCGGTATTTTAGCTCCCAGATTGCTTGGCGTATAAGCGGAGTGTGATAATCAAAACAAGAATTAATGAAATCAGCTGGTGGCAAGAGGACTCTTGAAGCAATCTTTCGGAGTTCGATTGGACTGGTTGCTTCCAACTCGGCTACCAAGGGTTCCGGTGGAAATATAAAGGAAATTATTTGTCGTCCAATCGCAAGTAATTTTTCCATATCTAATAGTGTAGAGTATAAATAATCAATAACCAAGAAACAATAATCAAACAAGTAGAGAATAATGAGAGCAAATAACCAATAATCAATAAAGAATTTTCAGTCTGTTTGGTTATCGGTGTTTGTTATTTGGTGATTCATGTTTCATGATATACTTTACCTAAATCGCAAAATACATGGCGAATCCCTTTTCTAGTATCTTTGGCAAAATTATGAGTAGCGCCACCCCGTCGAGTGGCAGTGTTTTGGGAATTGACATTGGTTCCTCGGCTTTAAAAGTTGTGCAGTTGAAAAAGAAGGGCGGTCGAGCAATCCTCGAAACTTACGGCGAGCTCTCGCTCGGTCCCTATGGTGGAGTGGAAATCGGCCGAGCCACCAATCTCCAGGCTGGTAAGTTGGCAGAAGCTCTGGGTGATTTACTTAAAGAATCCAAAACCAGTACCAAAACAGCGGCGCTTTCAATCCCAGTCTCGGCCAGCTTGATTACTTTTATCACGATGCCGGCCGTTGGTGAGAAACAGTTGGCCCAAATGATTCCCATTGAAGCTCGCAAATATATTCCGGTGCCGATTTCCGAAGTTTCGCTTGATTGGCTGACCGTGCCACAAGAAGACCGGATTATTTCTGAAGATGAAGACGCCTCAATGCCTGGCTACTCTCAAACTGCCAAAGGCGAACGGGTAGAGGTGCTTTTGGTTGTTATTCATAATGAGGCGATTGCCCGCAACAAGGAAATTGTCAGCAACTTGTCACTCTCGGCCACTTTTTCTGAAATCGAGACTTTCAGCACGATTCGCGCCTCGCTTGATCAGGGGATTGCGCCGGTTTTGATTTGTGATTTGGGTGCGGCCTCGACCAAACTTTACATTGTTGAGCGCGGACTTTTGCGCAATTCGCACACCATCAATCGCGGGGCTCAAGATATCACCATCGCCATCTCAAAGTCTTTAGGCATCAGTATGGATGAGGCGGAAAATTTGAAAAGAGAGTATGGGCTGCTCCACACCGGTAATAGCCGAAATATTGGCGAGGCGACCAGGCTGACTCTCGATTATATTTTCGCCGAAGTCGGCCGAGTGATTTTGAATTTCCAAAAAAGGCACAATAAAAATATCGGGCGAATCGTACTTTCCGGCGGTGGCGCTTTGCTCAAAGGTTTGCGAGAAGTGGCCTCGGCCAATTTCCAAACTGAAGTGGAGTTGGCGAACCCTTTTGGCAAAGTGGAAGCGCCGGCTTTTCTAAATGATGTTTTGCGGACTGCCGGGCCGGAGTTTGCGACAGCTATTGGTCTGGCCATCCGCAAATTGCAGGAGTTAGGCTAAAAGTGGATAAGAATTGGCCGACAGTTAGCTTTTTCTGGGTTATAATAAGCATAATACAAATCTACAAATGGTATACCAATCTACAAATATGCGAATCAGATTATTCGTAGATTAGTGATTGGTAGATTTGGATTGGATTTGTAGATTGGTATTTTTTAAATGGAACCACAGTTTCAATCATCTTTTATACCGAAAAAGCCTCTGACCTCGGAAGGAGCGAGGGGGAAGAGTGGCGTCAATCTTTTTTTGATAATCGCCTTGGCAATCTTTGTTTTGGCGGCAGCCGGCTCGGCCGGAGTCTTTCTTGGTAATCGCTACTTATCGCAACAACTGGACAATGACAAAAAAGTTTTGGCGCACGACGAGGAAGCTTTTGACCCAAACACGGTTCGCCAGCTCATCAAGTTGTCGAATCGACTGATTGTGGCCAAGGGAATTTTGGGTAATCACATTGCGCCGTCCTCCATTTTTAGTCTTTTGGAAAAGCTCACCATTCAGAGCATTCGCTTTAAGAGCTTTGATTTTTCATTCTCCAACGAATCTGGCGCCAAATTGGCGATGCGCGGTCAGGCCGAAGGTTTCAACGCGATTGCCTTTCAAGCCGATGTCTTCGGCAAGAATCGTTTCGTGAAAAATCCGGTCTTGACTGACTTAACCCTTGAAAGAGACGGTACGGTATCATTCAATTTCACAAGCTCGCTTGACCCGGCCATTTTGGCCTATACCGGCGCGTCCAAGACTCTGGGCATGGTGAATATTTTTAACCAGCCTTAAAATCGTATGAAATTTATTTTTCCGACAATTTTAATTTTGGCTTCAATCGGCGCTTTCTTGGGCTATATTAATCCGCAGTATCAAACAGTTAAGGCTCTGATGGGCGAGCGGGCCGGTTATCAAGAAGCCTTGACCAACTCGCGGGCGCTGATGGCCAAGCGAGACGAATTGGTGTCGACCTACAACACGATTCCGGGTAGCAACATCAGTCGGCTGGAAGAATTGTTGCCGGATCATGTCGACAACGTCCGCTTGATTATGGACTTAAGCAGTATTGCCTCAAGATATGGTCTGACTCTCACCAATATCAAAAACATCCAGTCAAGTGAGGCGGCCAAAGGAGAGATTACGACCGACAGTAGTGGTATCGGCTCGGCTACGCTCAATTTTTCCGTAAGCGCGCCTTACTCGACCTTCCAAGCCTTTTTGGGCGATTTGGAAAAAAGTTTGCGCATCGTTGATGTAAGTTCCATTTCCTTCTCGGCCTCTGACGGCTCGCCGAATTACGACTTTAATATCGGTGTTAAAACCTATTGGTTAAAATAAATGAAAGGCATTAATAAAAAAGTTATTATCTTGGTGGTGCTTCTGGTTATCCTGGTGATTTTCATTTACGGATTCTTTTTTAAAGGAAGTTCAGGTACGACGAGTGGCACAGCCTTGGTTTCGAGCGTGGCCTTACAGAATTCGGCCAGCCAGCAGAATATTGTCGGTCGGGAACTTTTGGCCAGTTTAAACCAGCTTCGATCGCTTATTTTAGATACCTCAATTTTTAACGAGGCTTCGTTTAAAAGCTTGCAGAGCTTTAATGTTGAGTTGCAGCCGGAGATTACCGGGCGAGTCAATCCGTTCTTACCAATCGATTCAGCTGGGAGACAAAGCGCAACGACGACAAGACGCTAAGGTTAAATGGCGGACCTTTGGTTTGGCGCCAAATAATTCAAATAAATTTTTATGGGCGGGATAATCGATATCTTGGAAAAAAAGGGAGTTATTAAAGCGAGTGATGCCGCTTCGATTAAAGAGGAAATCAGGCTATCCGGAGAAAATCTGGATCGCGTGCTTTTGAAGCGCGGGGTGAGCGCCGAGAGGATTTTGGAAGCCAAGGGTGAATACTATAATGTTCCGATTCGCGATCTGGCCGGTGCTACTGTGCCATTCGCTGTGCTCAAGGTGGTGCCGGAAGAATCCGCTATTCACTATCGTTTGGCGCCACTTGGAATCAAGGATAATGTTTTGGAAATTGGCGTAGTTGACCCGGACAATATTGAGGCGCGCGATGCTTTGAATTTCATTTCATCTAAGGCCAACTTGCCATACAAAGTTTTCTTGATTTCCGAAGACGATTTTAAGTCGGTGGTTTCGATGTACAAAGGTCTTTCCGGTGAGGTGACCAAAGCTCTTTCGGAACTCGAGACCGAGCTTTCCGGCGATGATCTTGAAGAACTGCTTAATTCCAAAAAACCCGAGGATATTTCAGATGCGCCGAAAGCCGAGACTAGGATTATCGAGGATGCGCCGGTGACCAAGATTGTGGCTACAATTTTGCGTTATGCAACCGAGGGCAACGCTTCTGATATTCACATCGAGCCGGAAGGCGAGCGGGTGAGAGTGCGTTTCCGAGTCGATGGCGTCTTAAATACCAGCTTGGTTTTGCCGATTAAAGTTCATAATGCTGTGGTGGCGCGCATCAAAGTTTTGACCAAGACGATGAAGCTCGATGAAAAGCGAAAGCCACAGGACGGTAGTTTCGAGGCGCGAATCGATGGGCGGAAGATTGATTTTCGTGTTTCAACCTTTCCGACTTATTACGGCGAGAAATTGGTGATGCGAATTCTAGACCAGCAAAAAGGTGTTCAGAAGCTCGATGAAATGGGCCTGACCGAAACCAACTTGGCGATGCTGAAGCGCGCCCTGAAAAAACCTTATGGGATTATTTTAATCTCCGGTCCGACCGGATCCGGTAAATCGACTACACTTTATTCGATGCTAAATGAAATCAATCGCGAGGAGAAAAATGTCCTCTCACTCGAAGACCCGGTTGAATACAATATCTCGGGGGTCAGTCAATCACAGGTCAGACCGGATATCGGCTACACTTTTGCTAACGGCTTGCGTACCACTCTGCGTCAAGATCCAGATGTAATCATGGTGGGTGAAATTCGTGATAGTGAAACCGCCCAACTTGCAGTCCAGGCCGCACTTACTGGTCACTTGGTGCTCTCAACAATTCATGCCAACAATGCGACCGGCATTGTTCCGCGCCTCATTGATATGGGAGTGGACCCGTACCTCATCCCCCCGACTTTGATTTTGGGTATGGCCCAAAGATTGGTCCGCACTCTCTGTCCAGGTTCGGGTAAGCCGATTCCGGTTGAGGGTAGTGTGAGAATGATTGTCGATAAGGAGTTTGCCGATTTGCCACCAGAATTCAGGGCCAAACTGCCGATTGGGGACAAAGTCTACGAGATGGAACCGTCTCCAGAGTGTCCAAACGGCACTCGTGGCCGGACCGCAGTCTTTGAGGCTTTCGAAATGAGCAAGGAGGTGGAAAACATGATTCTAAAAAGCCCGGTAGAATCGGAGATTTTTAAAGCTGTTAGGGCCAAAGGCATGGTGACAATGCGAGGCGACGCCATTCTAAAGGCCTTTAAACGGGAAGTGCCATTTTCCGAGATCAATTCACTTACTATTGATAATCTCGACCTCTAGTTTTTTTACTTAACTATAAGTGCTATAATTTCCCTATGACCAACCGTAGCTTAAAAGTTTTAATCATCGACGACGACAAGTTTCTCCTTAATATGTATGCCCTGAAATTCAAGAAATCGGGGCTTGAAGTTAATGTGGCGACCGGTGGCAATGAGGCTATGCGGATAATTAAAGACGGCTTCATGCCGGATATTATTCTTTTGGACATCGTGATGCCGGTGATGGATGGTTTGGAGCTGTTGAAAAATATCAAAGAGCAGAAATTGGCGCCGAACGCTGTGATCATCATGCTTACCAATCAGGGTCAACCAACCGACATCAAGAAGGCTCAAGACTTGGGCATCGAGGGATACATCGTTAAAGCCACCACGATTCCTTCAGAAGTTTTGGACGAGGCGCTCAAGATTTATAAGGCGAATCGGGGGTAATTAACACGACACGAATTACGAATTAGCTCGAATGACACTAATGAAGAAAACAGATTCCAAGTTCCATTCGTGTAATTCGCATGCATTCGTGGATTAGTGTCGCATTGTCATATGGATTACAAAAAAGAATTGGCAGAACTTTTGGGGACAGTAATGTCGGAAGGCGGGTCGGATTTGCATTTGTCGGAAAATCGCCAGCCAACAATTCGTGTTTCTGGTGCTCTAATTCCGCTTCTGCGTAAAGAAAAGCTAGCCAAAGCCGATGTGAAGGGTTTGGTTAAAGAGCTTTTGTTGCCGGAAAATTTCGAGAAATTTTTTGCCGAGAAGGAAATTGACTTCTCCTATGACTTTGAAGGCAAAGCCCGTTTTCGTGGCAACTGCTTTTTTCAGCAGGGCGCGGTGAGTATCGTTCTGCGTCTAATCCCAAAGCAAATCAGGACTTTTCAAGAATTGAATTTGCCGCCAATTCTCGAGACATTTTCTCAAAAGCAACAAGGCTTTTTCTTAGTAGTTGGCCCGGTTGGTCAAGGTAAATCAACCACGCTAGCCGCTTTGATTGAAAAGATTAATCAAGACCGAGCCGAGCACATCATCACCATTGAAGACCCCATTGAATATGTTTATGAGCCGAAGAAATCAATCGTTGACCAACGAGAAGTGCGTAGTGATACGGCCGACTTTGGCACGGCACTCCGAAGCGTTTTCCGCGAAGATGTGAATGTGCTTTTGATTGGAGAAATGCGCAATGCCGAGACAATTTCCACGGCTGTGACGGCGGCCGAGACCGGCCACTTGGTGCTTTCAACCTTGCACACCAATACCGCTGCGCAGACTGTTGACCGCATCATCGACTCTTTTCCGGCCGAGCAACAAAATCAAATCAAAAACCAACTGGCCGGTAGTTTGATTGGTATCTTTTCCCAGCGCCTAATTCCAAGAATTTCTGGCGGGTTGATTCCGGCCTATGAATTGCTCATCAACAACAGCGCGATTGCCAACTTAATCCGTGAGTCTCGAGTCCACGAAATCAATACTGTCATTGAGACCAGTTTAGGGGAGGGAATGATTGACATGAACCGCTCGCTCATGGAATTGGTGAGAGCCGGCGAGATTACTGTTGAGAATGCTTATCAATATTCGCCGAATCCTAAGATTTTGAGTAAGCTTGTTTCATAAAATACCAATCTACGAATTTTACACCAATCAACTAATATCCGAATGAAAGTCCTAATTATTTGTTATCTGTAGATTGGAATGAGATTTGTAGATTAGTATTAAAATACTATGTTATTTAATTACAAAGCTTTAGACAATAAGACGGGGCAGGAATCGACTGGTGGAATCGACGCCGTGACCGTGGATGTTGCCATTTCTTCGCTCCAAAATCGTGGCCTAACCATTTCCGAAATCCATCCAGCCGAGGAAAAAGGCTCGCTATTGGCCATGGGGAGTATGAAGTTTTTCGAGCGGGTCAATAATCGCGACATAGTCATTCTCTCCAGACAAATTGCCACACTTTTCGGCGCCCAGATTTCAGCCCTCCGAGTTTTTAAACTTTTGTCGGCTGAAGTTGAAAATCATGTTTTGTCAGAAGCGCTTTCTGATGTGGCCAACGATATTCAAGGTGGTAGCACTATCTCTCGGGCCTTGGGAAAACACCCAAAAATTTTCTCTGAATTTTATGTGAACATGGTCAAGTCGGGTGAAGAGTCGGGCAAACTCGATCAGACCTTTTTATACTTGGCCGAATACTTGGATCGCAGTTATGAGATCAGCTCCAAGGCTCGGAACGCCCTGATTTACCCGGCCTTCGTCGTGGTGACCTTTATTGTTGTTATGATTTTGATGCTCACGATGGTGATTCCGAAGGTAAGCGCGATTTTGAAAGAATCCGGCCAAGCTTTGCCGATTTATACTCAAATCGTTCTTGGCATCAGCAATTTCTTTGTTGACTATGGCTTTTTACTTCTCATTCTGTTGGCTATCGGCGGTATTTTCTTATGGCGTTACGGCCGAACTCCGGCCGGCAAGCTGGCTTTTGCCAGCGTAAAAATTTCCATTCCGGCTTTAAAAAATCTTTACATCAAGCTGTATCTCTCCAGGATTGCCGACAACATGAACACTATGCTTACCAGCGGTATTTCCATGATTCGCGCCCTCGAATTGACTGGGGCGGTTGTCGATAATGAAGTTTATCGGCAAATTTTAAATGAGGCCTCGGTCGCGGTGAAAGGTGGCAGTTCGGTTTCAGATGCGTTGAGCAAACATGAGGAAATCCCGGGTATTATGGTGGCGATGATTAAAATTGGCGAGGAAACCGGCGAATTAGGTTCAATCTTGAAGACTTTGGCCACTTTCTACATTCGCGAAGTCAATAACGCGGTGGATACTTTAGTAGGGCTCATTGAGCCGACTATGGTGGTGGCGCTCGGTCTTGGGGTCGGCGTATTGCTATCCTCCGTTTTGATTCCAATCTACAATATTTCTTCCAGCTTCTAGGCCACCGTCTGCGGTTCGTCGCGTTATCCACAAGGGTGTTCTCTCTAGCTGACAAGCTTGCTATAATACTGAATGTGGAATAAAACCTCGATTGCGAGGCTAAACAGGTCGAAGTTCCCTGAAATCTGCGCGAATTTCAGATTTTCGCAGTTGTCAGGGAAAGTAATTATTAAAAATAGTTAGTTATTAATTAATTTAAATTATGAAGAAAAATAAAGGTTTTACATTGATTGAACTTTTGGTTGTTATTGCGATTATCGGTATTCTTTCGTCGGTTGTCTTGGCTTCTCTTAACACCGCTCGAGATAAGGGTAATGATGCTGCGGTCAAATCAAACTTGACCACCGTCCGAACCCAAGCTGAATTGTGGTACGATGATCACACCAACAGCTATACGGGGATGTGTGAGGCCGATCCGATTTTGGGCGCAATTAATGCCGCCAGAACCTCTGGAGGTAACGATGCGACCTGCGTCGTTGCTACTGATGGTAATAGCTGGGGAGCTGAAGCTCAGTTGAAGGCCAGTACCAACTTTTATTGCGTGGATAGCACCGGTAAGAGTACCACTACCGCCGCAACATCAGGACTCGCAGCTGCCACTCCGTTGTGTGACTAGTTTTCTAATTTAAGGAAAACAATCAAAAACCACCCGGCCTAAAACTGAAAAGTTCGGCCAGGGTGGTTTTTGATTTGGGGACAAGTTGTTTGGTCTCATTCTAGATATGCGCTAAGATGGACCTATGAAAAACAAAACCACCCACTACCCACTACCCACTACCCACTATTCTGGCTTTACGCTCATCGAGCTTATCGTGGTCATCGCTATTATCGGAATTCTTTCGTCGGTCGCGATGGGATTTCTTGGCGATTCTAAGATTAAAGCGCGCGACGGGAAAAGGCTGGCTGACCTCAAGCAGATTCAACTCGCTTTGGAGCTCTATCACGATGTTTATCGAACTTATCCGGTGACTTTGGACAAATTGATCCCACCAAATAACAGTTTCTTGCCTGAAGTCCCAGTTGATCCTGATAAACAAAGTTATATTTATGTGCCGATTGGTAGCTCTGCCGGCATTACTCCACAATGCGGTTCGTATCATCTCGGCACTTACTTAGAGAAGGCCGGTAGTAGCTACTTAAAAGTTGACCGAGACGCCACTTCCAGGAGTAGTTGTGATTCAACCAAGACTGATTTTGCCGGTAATTCCAACAAATGTGTCGCTGGGGCGGCAGAGGCTAATCCGGAGAATTGTTATGATGTGACACCCTGAAGAAGTTAGTAGCCCCGACGCTTTGTCTCACAAAGGTTGGGGTCCCGACTTCTGGCGTCGGGATGGGGTAGTGAGTAGTTAAAGATAAGATTTAAGAGCCCGAGGTCGCGCGGCGCGACCTCGGGCTTTGTTCTTGTTCGATTAGGTTTTTGAGCTTAAAAAGGTTAAAATTATTTCAACCTTATGTCGGTGTATTTACTCCAATTGGAAAGAGAGCGAGCGAAGATCAGAAGCCATGTCGCCCGCTTTGATGCCCATGTTCACGAAAAACAGGGTGGAGGTTTTACTTTTATTGAACTTTTGATTTCGATTACCATCATTGGAATTTTTTCGACTATCGTTCTGGGTACTATCAATTCAGCGCGTCTGAAGGGGCGCGACTCGGCCATTAAGGAACAATTTCACAGTGTTCGAACCCAGGTCTCTCTTTATCAAATTGATAATGGCAATTATGGCACGGCCAATAACACCGGAGGTGGCGCCAGTTGTTCCGCTTCCGGGTCGGTATTTGTGAGCACGAAGATCGCGGAGCTCTTGGCCTCAGTCCAAAACGCTTCTGGCGGGTCAGCAATTTGTGCTTCTGACCGCAGTAAGTGGGTCGCGTCTGTGCCACTTGCGACCGATGCTACCAAGTCCTGGTGTACCGATTCCGCGGGTTTTGCCGGTCAGGGTTATGCTGACACAACCTCAACGGCAATCAAATGTGTGGCGACCGATCCGGGCGGTGGAGGTGATACCACTGATTCTGATGGCGACGGTCTCACCAATACCGCCGAAACCACTATCCATAACACTAACCCAAATTTGAGCGATACCGACGGCGACAATCTGTCCGATGGCGCCGAGGTGAATACTTATCACACCGACCCTACTCTCATGGATACCGACGGCGACGGTTTTTATGACGGGGTCGAGGTCTTAACTTTCGGCACCGATCCGCTTGATCCGAACAGTTACCCTCAAGGCGATCCGCCTTTCGGCAGTGATAATTACAGTAGTAATAATTAACCGACACAATGAATTATCTAGTTGGCACAGCTTTTTTCCTGCTTGGTCTAATCATTGGCAGTTTTCTCAATGTCCTGATTTTGCGATATCGCACCGGCCGGACCGTGCTTGGTCGGTCCGCCTGTTTCTCCTGTGGGACGACTCTCATTTGGCAAGATCTGGTTCCGGTTTTCAGTTTTTTAGCAATTGGGGGTAAGTGTCGAAGTTGCGGTAGCAAAATTTCAATCCAGTATCCACTAGTCGAGTTCCTGACCGGCTTAATTTTTTTGGCAGTGTTTTGGCAGGTTGGTCTTAGGTTTGGTTTGGAGTCGCTGTTCTATCTGATTTATTACCTAATCATTTGGAGCCTGTTGATTGTAATTTTGGTCTACGATCTAAGGCATAAAATTATTCCCGACGGTTTCGTTTACACTTTTGCGATTTTGGCGTTGGTTAATTTTCTGGCCATTACACCATTTGAACAGCTATCACAGTCTTCCGGACTTTGGGAGCTTTTGGCCGGTCCGATTTTGTTCCTGCCTTTCTTTTTGGTTTGGTCGCTGTCGCGTGGCCGACTGATGGGTTTGGGAGATGGTAAATTGGCCTTGGGTATCGGCTGGATGCTGGGACTTGCCAAGGGTGGCACAGCAATTATTTTGGGTTTTTGGGTTGGAGCAGTAGTAAGCATCATTTTGCTCATTCTCTCCAAACTCGGTTTGTCTTTGGGTGGTAAACCGCTTACAATTAAAAGTGAAGTCCCGTTTGCGCCCTTTCTAATTCTTGGAATTTTGATTGTCTTTCTAACCGGATTTAACCTATTTGCAATCGGACTTTGAAATATGGATATGCGAAAAACTACTCACTACTCACTACCCACTAATCACTCTTCCGGGTTCAGTCTCATCGAGCTTTTAGTGGTCTTGGCCATTTTTTCTGTCATTACTGCCGTGGTGTTGGTACAAGGCAACCGTTTTGATAGCTCGATTTTGTTAACTAATTTGGCTTACGAGACGGCGCTTACTGTCCGTGAGGCCCAAGTGTACGGTATCAGTGTTAAGGGTGAAACCAGCGCTTCAGCACTGGCGTTCCAGCATGCCTACGGAGTGTATCTCAACACTCTTGATGATAAGTCGATTACCTCGTTTGCGGACCGGAATGATAATCAAGTCTACGATTCTGGCGACAATGCCTGTGGCGGAGGAAGTAGTGAATGCTTGGATATTCTTAAAATGAGTCGCGGTAATCATCTCGGCAAGATTTGTGCCATTTCAACCGGCGTTTCGGCCACCGAATTTTGTAGCGACACTAACGGCTCATTCAATGATTTGAGCATTACTTTCAAAAGACCCAATCCGGATGCGGTTATTAAAAATGGTCTAGGTACTTATCAAAACGCCTCGATTTATCTAACCTCGGCTGATGGCTTGGGAACCAGAGTTTTAAAAATTGAATCAACCGGCCAAATATCCATTGAATAGGTATAGAGTATAAGGTATATGGTATAGAAAAAAGAAAATGAAACTTCCAAAATCAAAAACTACTCACTACTCACTACCCACTAATCACTCTTCCGGGTTTACCCTCGTCGAAACTATCGTGGCAGTTTTCATTTTTACAATTGTGATGACTGTGGCGGCCGGCGCGATCCTGAATATCATCAGTGTCAGTCGGAAAGCCCAGTCGCTAAGCTCGGTAATCAATAATCTGAATTTGGCGATTGATACGATGTCTCGCGATATCAGATTCGGTACCGAATATGTCGGCAACCGCTGTGTCGATTCGATTTGTCAGGAGATTCGATTCGTCAACAAAGACGGTGCGGAGACTTCTTATTATTCGGATAATAAGCAACTTTTTAAAAAAACCACAGTCTCCGGTGCGGTCAATACTTCTGTGGTGACGGCCAAGGAGGTTCTTCTGGAGAGGATGGATTTCTATCTGACCGATGCGACCGGCTTGATCCCCAGAGTTCTATTTGTCGGCAAAGGGGAAGTGGTAAGTAAAGGGGTGGTCCTGTCATCTTTTGATATTCAAACGACGGTCACTCACCGCACTATTTAACATAAACTAAACATGCTAAAAACTACTCACTACTCACTACTCACTACGCACTCTACAGGCTTCACTCTGATTGAGACCTTGGCGGCCGTGTCGATTTTGATGATTGCGGTCGCCGGTCCGCTAACTCTGGCCAATCGCTCCCTTAGCTCATCAATCTTTGCTAAGCAACAATTGACAGCTTCGCTTCTGGCCCAAGACTTGGCCGAGTATGTGGTGGCTGGGCGGGGTGCTAATGCCGGAAAATCCGACACGGCCTGGTTGGGCAATTTGAGTCAGTGTACCGAAGCTGACCCCTGTGGTCTCGACACTCTTAAAGGTTTTGATGTCAGTGGCAATTCTCAAGGTATGGTCCAGTGCTCAGCGCCGGATTTTGAAAGTTGCCGTCTGACTTTCAGCTCGACGAGTGGCACTTATGGTCACGACTTGTCGATGCCGGGTAACGGCATTAACAAGTCGTCTTTCGTCCGAACTTTTGCCTTATCTTCGATTAACGATCGGGAAGCCCAAATACTTGTGAAGGTCTTGTGGGATCAGGGTATTACCAGAAGGAGTATCATTTTACGCACCAGCCTTTTCAACCTGTTCAAGGAAATTTAAATTTGTCTTATGACCTCCAAACTTTCAAACTTCCAAACTTCAAAACTAATAACACGCGCCTCGCGTCGTTCCGGTTTTACCATGCTCTTTGCTGTTTTGATTTCAGGTGTTTTGATGGCGATCGGAATTTCAATTTTCAATATCTCAATCAAAGAAGTTCGCTTGTCGTCGACGGCGCGCGATTCCAATCTGGCTTTTTACGCTTCTGACACTGGCCGAGAGTGCGCTATTTACTGGGATATGGCCGCCAAGAAGAAACTGAACGGCACTGACGCCTACGGTTTTGCCACTTCCACCGACAATAGCGTGGCGATTATTTCTGCGGACCAGTTTAGTTGCGGTGGCCAAATTAAAGATTTTCAGATTACTGTTCGGACCAGTGATAAGGCGACCACCAAATTTACAATTCAGCTTGGGGGTGATTTCGATCTGCCTTACTGTGCTGATGTGGCCGTCACTAAGGTCAAAAATTATGATACTGACACTTTTGATACCAATATCTCCGCCCAAGGCCACAACACCTGTGATTTGACCAATCCGGTAATAATCGAGCGAGGCACAGAAGCCAATTATTCCCAGTAGTCGACCGGGTGCCAACCAGATTTTTTTCGGTTATGATAGAAGCTAATGGCAGACAAAATTCCTAAGGAGATAAAAGACCGCTTAAATAAGCTTAAAGAGGCGATTGAGAGACATCGCTACAATTATCATGTCCTGGACAAGGAAGAGATTTCCGAGGCCGCTTTGGATTCTTTAAAGCGTGAATTGGTTGAGCTTGAGGCCAAATATCCGGAACTTTTGACTCCCGATTCACCTTCGCAAAGAGTGGCCGGCAAGCCCTTGCCAGAATTTAAAAAGTTTACTCATATCGTACCGCAGTGGTCTTTGGGCGATGCTTTTACGATTGAGGATATTAAAGATTTTGACGCGCGAGTCAAAAGATTTTTGAAGGCCGAATATGGCAAAGAGATAATTCCTGGCTATACCTGTGAACTGAAGATCGATGGACTGAAAGTGGTTTTCCATTACGAAAATGGCAGTTTGGTCCGCGGTGTGACTCGGGGCGACGGGGTAGTGGGCGAAGATGTGACGCAGAATGTGAGGACGATTGAGTCATTGCCTCTGAAACTTCACCGACCGATTGATTTGATAGTCGAAGGTGAGGTCTGGATGAGTAAAACTAATTTTAAGAAGCTAAACGAAGCCCGCAAGAAGGCCGGCGAAGAACTTTTCGCCAACCCACGCAATGTCACTGCCGGTTCAATCCGTCAGCTTGATCCCAAGATTGCCGCTTCTCGCAGACTTGATACTTTTGTTTACGATATTGACCGAATCAGCGTAGATTTACCCAAAACTCAGATTGAAGAATTAAAATTGCTTCAAGACCTAGGATTCAAAGTTAATAAGAATTTTCGAAAGTGCGCGACCATCGAAGAAGTTGTGGCCTATTGGCAGGAATGGCAAAAGAAAGCGCCAAAAGAGAATCACTTGGTTGACGGCATCGTGGTCAAAGTCAGTGAAAGAGAATATCAAGAAAAGCTCGGTTATACCGGCAAGTCGCCCCGTTTCGCCATCGCCTTCAAATTTCCGGCTGAGCAGGTGACCACAATCGTCGAGGATATTGTCTTCCAAGTTGGCAGGACCGGTGTGGTGACTCCGGTCGCTCATTTGAAGCCGGTACTGGTCGCAGGCTCAACGGTCTCCCGGGCCACACTTCACAACGAAGATGAAATCAAACGCTTGGATATCAGGATTGGGGATACCGTTATTTTGCAAAAGGCTGGTGATGTAATTCCCGATATTGTGAAAGTTCTGACTGAATTGAGGACAGGTAAAGAAAAACCTTTCAAATGGCCGACTCAAATTTCGGCCTGTGGAGGAGATGGTAAGATTGAGCGAATCCCGGGGCAGGCCGCTTGGCGTTGTGTTAATAAAAATTCTTTTGCTCAAGAGAAGCGCAGGTTTTATCATTTTGTTTCTAAAAAAGCTTTTGATGTGGCAGATTTGGGTCCGAAGATTATCGACTTGCTTCTGGAGAATAATTTGATTTCAACTTTTGATGACATTTTTACTGTGACGAGAGGCGATTTGTTGGCTTTGCCTCGTTTTGCTGAAAAGTCGGCTGATAATCTTATTTCTGCCATTGAAAAAGCGCGCTCGCCGGAGCTCGCGCGTTTCCTCGTCTCACTCTCAATCCCTCAGGTCGGTGAAGAAACAGCTTATGACGTGGCTGAGCATTTTAAAACGATTGAAAAAATTCGTAATGCCAAGTTTGAAGATTTTGATAATCTCGACGGAGTTGGCCCGGTTGTCGCCAAGGCGCTTTTTGATTGGTTTCAGGATAAAGACAATTTGAAACTGCTTGACCGTCTGCTCAAACAAGTGAAAATTAAAAAAGTCGAGACCGTTTCTGCCACCGCCCGCCCTCTCGCCGGCAAAACTTTCGTGCTCACCGGTACCATGCCAAACCTTTCCCGTGATGAAGCTTCCTCACGAATCCGCCGGGCAGGTGGCGATGTCTCAAGCTCCGTCTCCAAAGCGACTGATTATGTCGTCGCGGGGGAGAATGCCGGTTCGAAACTCGATAAGGCCAACGAATTGGGTATAAAAATACTCTCTGAGTCGGAATTTTTGACTCTTTTAAAATAATTTCTCAAATTGTATAAGGAGATAGTTTGTAGGGCGCACCGAAAGCATAAGTCAGAAATTAATCGGTGTTAAGTCTGTACAACTGTATTTATTGATTCCAAATTGTTCTAAGTTTGAAAATATTGTCCTTGAAGTTGAGGCTATGTTTGCAAGGTATTCTTTTTCGTAACGAGTAGCTTCACTGTTGCCGCTGATGGTTACTACAAATGGTTTATAAAATTGGCCCTGGTCTAGTTGTTTATTCACAAAGGACATATTGTGTATCATTGTTAGAACGGAACTTTTGTCCCCGTGTCTTGATAAATAATTTACAGCCCTATCCATATCGTTTGTATATACTTCAGTCAAGTATCTTGCCAGTACATTCTCATTTTCTGCCGGTCCAAGTGAAAAGTGTTTTGCGGTTCTCCAGTTTAAGCAGGAAGTAATCTTAACAGTTTTATTGGCAGATAAATCTTGGTTGTAATATTGCATTACGGCAATCATAACTCCAAATGCGGCAATAAATGGTCCCCATTTACCGAGGAACTCATTAATTTTTGCTAAATAATTTTCTTTGTCTGCTTCTTTCATTTGATTGATTATTTAATGCTAATGCTATCATCTTCACTTACAAAGTAAATCGCTTCAAAAAAGGCTGATTTTAGGGTATTATTTAAGCCTATGGATGAAGCGGGAATAGAGAAATTGGCCAAATTGGCCCGGTTGAAGCTTTCGACCGAAGAGAAGAAGAAATTCGCCAAGGAAATTGGCGCGATTTTGGAATATGTCGGCCAGATCAAGGAGGCTGGGGCAGAAACGGCCGAAAGGAAAATTCCTGATTTGAGAAATGTCATGAGGGCCGATGATGCATCTCACGAAAGCGGAATTCATACCGAAGACCTGCTTAATTCAGCGCCGGAGAGAGAAGGGCAGTACATTAAAGTGAAAAAAATTCTCTAAGCACCAAATGACAAATTACAAGTTCCAAATAAATTCCAAGCATCAAATCAATAATAAGTTACCTTGTAATTTTGAATTTATAATTTGATTATTATTTGGAACTTGAATATTAGAATTTGAAATTTTAAATAACTGTCGGTTTGAACATGATTAACCTAAAAGAACTAACAATCAAGAAGGCTAGAAAGCATTTAGACGATGGTGATTTCACTGCGGTTGATTTGGCCAAAGCTTATTTGAAAGAAATTGAAGCTAAAAACAAAGAGCTCAATGTTTACTTGGAAGTGTTTTCTGATGTTTTGGAGCAAGCCACAGAAGCTGACCGACAACTTCAAAACTTCAAAACTTCAAAACTTGAAACTCCGGCTCTGCTCGGTATTCCTCTTGCGATTAAGGATAATATTTTAATCAAAGGCAGAAAGGCCGGTTCAGCTTCAAAGATTCTTGAAGGTTATGTCGCAACCTATGACGCGACTGCAATTAAAAAATTGAAAGAGGCGGGAGCGATTTTCTTAGGCCGAGTAAACATGGACGAGTTTGCCATGGGTGGTTCGACTGAAAATTCAGCTTACGGTCCGACCAGAAATCCTCACGATTCGGGAAGGGTGGCCGGTGGCTCTTCCGGTGGTTCAGCGGCGGCGGTAGCGGCCAATCTGGCCCTTGGCGCGCTTGGATCTGACACGGGTGGCTCGGTACGACAGCCAGCAAGCTTCTGCGGGGTAGTGGGTTTGAAACCCACCTACGGCTCAGTTTCTCGATCAGGACTCATGGCCATGGCCTCATCGCTTGATGTCATCGGTCCGGTTGCCAAAACCGCCGAGGATGCGGAAATAATTTTTAATGTTATCAAAGGAAAAGATCCGCTCGACAGCACTTCTTCTAATTTCTCAACTTCTCAACTTCCTAACTTCTCAACTTCTAAACTAACTATCGGGATTCCGGAAGAGATTTTAAAAATTGAGGGTTTGTCTCAGTCTGTGAGAGAAGTTCTTGATTCTGCCAAAGCTAAATTCGAGTCACTGGGTTTCAAAATCAAACCGGTTTCTTTGCCAAAAATAAAATATTCGCTTTCGGCCTATTACATTATTGTGCCGGCCGAAGTTTCTTCCAACATGGCGCGTTTTGACGGCGTGAAATACGGAGCCAAAGTCCCGGGCGCTGATCTTCTGGAGGACTATCTTAAAACTCGGGGAGAGCTTTTGGGTCCGGAAGTTCGAAGGCGAATTATTATCGGCACCTATGTGCTTTCTTCCGGCTATTATGACGCTTATTATCACAAAGCCAATGTGGTTCGTGGTTTTATCGCGGATGATTTTGCCAACGCCTTTAAGGATGTCGATTTGATTTTGATGCCAACGGCCCCATCACCAGCCTTCAAAATCGGGGAGAAGGCTGCCAATCCTCTAGAGCTTTATCTGGAGGATGTCTTCACGGTTCCAGCCAATCTGGTTGGTCTACCGGCGATTTCCATTCCGGCCGGTTTCGCGGAGGCAGATGGCAAAAAGTTGCCGGTGGGGATTCAGCTCATTGCTCCAAAGGGCGGTGAGGGAGTAATATTTAAAGCAAGTAGGGAGTTCTTGAGTGAAAAATAATTATGGACGCCAGATTTTTAAATCTTGAATATTTTTTCCGGGCCATTTATGACGCTCTGCGCCATCTGACTTTTACCGGAATTTTGGATTACCTCTCGAATATTTTGGCGATTATTACACCTTACTCGATTATGATTTCAGTCCTGCTTCTGGTCGGGATTGTTTACTGCTTAATGCGAATCAAACAGTTGCGTGAGGCCGAGGAAGAACAGTTTGCTCAAAACAAGGAGGCGGCGGCTGAGGCCAAGTCGGAAATGGTCAATAAGAAATGGCAAAGAGTTTTGGAACACATCGGTTCGGCCAATCCGGGGGATTGGCGTTTGGCGATTATGGAAGCTGACATTATGCTTGATGAACTTTTGGAAAAATTGGGCTATCAAGGTGATGGGATTGGCGAGAAATTAAAGAGTGTTGAGAAGAGTGATTTTACCTCAATTGATCAGGCTTGGGAGGCACATAAGGTCAGGAATCAGATTGCGCACGAAGGCTCGGAATTCCAGTTGAGTGAACGCGAGGCCAAGAGGGTAGTCAGTCTTTTCGAAGCAGTCTTCAAAGAGTTTAAGTTTGTGTAGCTAAAATTTTTCAACATGTTTCCGAAAGGCCGAGATAGAACCCAACACTTCTCTTCTTAAATCTGTGCCCAGTCTGACTTTGACTCTCAAAGTCCCAAGGTAGTTTTCGTTGTTTCCATATACCTTTTTTATGGGGGTTTTAATTAGGCTCGGCTTGGTAAATTGTGTTTCTGGTATGCCTAAAATCCTCGACCATTTCGAAGTTATCTGCTCGAGCCTTTTTTCGTGTACTCTGTTTATGCTGATACGCAATATCAGTCTGTGCTTGTCGATTGAGTGTGTCGTCTGTAGCCAAACGAGTATAATTTTAATTATGTCGGGATCGCTGTTGGTGATCCCAAATTCCTCGTTGCCTTTTTTATATCCTTCCGCCCAATATAGTGCCAAACCTATCATGTTTAAGTCACGCTTAGTTATCTGACCGATCTTGTTGAACCCAGTTTTCGTAAGACTGGCAATTTTTTGCAGCCGATTTCTTCTAAGTCTTTCAGTGTGGGCGGACAGGCCTCTTAAGCCACTTATTTTAAGCCTGTTCTTTATCTCGGTTTTTTGTTTTTGTGTAAGTGTAATATCTCTACACCAATAACTGACCGTCGTCTTGTTTGCCGATAGCAATAATGATATCTCGGTTATTGTTTTTCCAGCTTTTCTTAGAGATCTTGCTTCTTCTTTTTTCTTAATTTGTGCCATGGTGCTTAGGCAATTGTACCGTACTCGTAATTACAGTGCTTGCTAGCGGCCGTCTTTTGGGTTATCCTTTACCTTGCAGAGAATATCGCGGGGTAGAGCAGCGGTAGCTCGTCAGGCTCAATTGGGCTCACATATGTAGTAATGCTATGTGGAATATCTATCAAACTCGGTGAAACTTTACCTGCCTGTGGCAGCTAGCAATACCGAGCCAAGCCCTGAAATATCAGGGAAGGTGTAGAGACTAGACGGTAGACCCCTTTAGGATAAAGGGTGAAGGTATAGTCCAGACCACAAACCGAAAAGGCAACGAAAGTTGTAGTGGTAAGCATAACCTGAAGGTCGTTGGTTCAAATCCAACCCCCGCAACAATTTAAGAAAAATCGCCCAGAACGGTGGCGATTTTTCTTTGTAAAAATTTTATGTTATCTTAATTTCATTGTCGGGGTAGCTCAGTTGGTAGAGCACAGGACTCATAAGCCTGGGGTCGTGGGTTCGATCCCCACCCCCGACACACGAAGTGGTTAGGCCGACACGAGTAGTGTCGGCGGGGGATGGGGTCGAAAAGCTTCTCCCATATTTTTGAGGATTTCCTAATCTGAAAAAACGGGAAAGCTGTACTGAAGCTGCAAGCTTCGACCCCCACCCTCGACACAAATTTTTCTCTGTGCACAACCGGCTTGCTTATAAAAAGCGAGTTGTTTTGCTGTATCCACAGACTGACTACTTAAATTTCCGACTAGGAGTATCATTATTGTCAGAACCTCAACCAAAGGATTCGGTTATGAAAGTTATTAAGTTCGCGGTTGTTTTGTTTGTCTCAATTACGGCGCAGGCCCAGACTAACGCACCATTTGCCTTTGCTAAACTTTCCGACAAGCCGAGTTTACCACTCGTATCTCCGGAAGGCCGGATTATTGAGGCCAGGATCAAAAAGCTTGACCAGTCCGCTTTTGAAAAACGCGTTGCCAAACTCGGCTTGCCCCAGCTTCAGCAGAAACCTGAGCCAGCCGGCAGTTTTCAGAAGATTTTGAATGGTATTGACCTCGATCTGCCTGAAGGTGAGGGCCCTGAGATGATCAACATCGAGACGGTGAGCTTTGGTCGCGGCAATGCCGAGACTTTTTACGACCGGGTTGATGTCTTCGAGTCAAATCTTTCGCCCCGAGTTTCCGTTTGCTATCCGACCTTGATCTTCGAATCTTCGAGCCGAGGCGGCAATGACGGTGCCTTTTTCCTGCTTAATCTCAAGTTCTAGTTTCATTCAAAGCGACCCAACCGGGTCGCTTTTTGTTGCCCTAAAATGAAAAATCTGTTAGATTTTGGTAGTTAGAAATGCGGTTGTAGCTCAACGGTAGAGCACTCCCCTGTCACGGGAGAGGTCGCGGGGTCAGCACCCGTCAACCGCGCAAACAAAACCCCGCAAGGGGTTTTTGCTTGCGCGGTTGAAGAAATGTCTGGGAGACATTTCGTCGGGTGCTGACCAGCGGAGCGGGCACCGGCTCACCAGAGCCGGGCGCGAGCTGGCGGTTAAACAAAGTTTTGCGACGGCAAAACTTTAGTTGGAACCAGCACCCGTCAACCGCGCACTGATTTCGTTGCTATTTTAAGCCACGAAGAATTCATGGGTGCAATGGACTTGGACCATGTTATAATTTCCTTATTCATTCATTATTAATTACATACAAATAGTCATATGGAACAAATTAAAAAAGATCCTAAAATTGAAGGAAATCAAGGCTTGGATGTTATTGTCTCCAGTCTAGCTTCAAGTGGGGCCAATCTACCAGGTCTTGAATTAGCTATTAATGATGTTCGTCTGGCAATGCGTGATCCAAGTTCCTCAGACAGACCGAAAGCCAATGCCTCCTTAGACTTATTAGTACAAGAACTGAATGATAAGGGGGTAGACTTGACTAGAGTGCAGGATCAAGTAACTGCAGTAAGACAAGCAATCCGAGGATAATTTTATCCCAAATTGGGTATTATTATAGGCATACTCGTTGTGGTCTTGAATAGTAGTTCCTATCTCGTCCACTAGTCCGCGCAAACAAAAACGCCTCCGGGCGTTTTTGCTGTTCTTTTTTGCAGAGAACCCCGCCCGACTCCCTCCGCCCCGCGGAGGGCGGGGTGAATGCATCGGTCTAAACGCGAAGCGCGACCCAAAGGAAACCCCGCATGACCGAGTCTTCGAGGAAGCGCGGGGAGGACGTCCGTTTGATTTTTGCCTCGAAGTGAGTAATATCAAAGTAGAGAAAACCTAAACAGAAAGGTAGTGTGTTATGGCATGGCCGAAATTGTTAGTTTTGGTGAGACACGCAGAGTCGGAAGGTAATGTGAGAACTTCAGCCGAGCGGGCCAAGTACCCAGTGAGTACTTGGGAGTATCCGCTTACGCCTCATGGCGAGTGGCAGTCTGGTTGGGCCGGTGACTTTGTTAAGAGGGAGTTCGGCCAATTTGATGTTCGGTATGTTTCCTACTACGAACGGTCAAGGCAGACGATGCGGATCATGTTTCCCCACGGCAAAGTCTATGAGGACCCCCGCTTGGCCGAAGCGCAGAGAGGAATTTTTCACACTCTGACAAACGAAGAAGTGGCACAGAGGTACCCGGAGGAGGTTCGACGCAAGAAACTGGAAGGCCTCTATCATTACCGGCCACCCGGTGGTGAGAACTGGCCGGATGTGGAGTTGAGAATTCACAGCTTTCTCGGGACTTTAAATCGCGATTGCGACGATAAGAAAGTGATCATGGTGGTTCACGGCAACTGGCTCATTCTTTTTCAGCGCCTGATTCACCATTTCTCAATCAAGGAGGCTGTTAGGAGATATAAGAATGCCACCTTCGATAACGCTTCTGTCACTTGGTACGAAAGTCGAATCATCAGAGGTCAGTCTCGATTGATTCTCGTTGGTCAGAATGTTGTTCCTTGGGCCGGTAAATAGTCATCGGTCAGCCGCCTGATTTTCGGGCGGCTTTTAATTATTTCGTGAGAGATGGATGTCGGTGTGTCTTGGGTTTGTGTACTTTTTTCTTGAAAGTATTTTAGATTGTGCTATTTTAATAAATAGAAGAAAGGTTGCTATGAAAAAATCATTTGCCGTTAGAATTAGCCGTTTACCTATCAGATCAAGAGATCAGAAGGAAGATTGGCAAGATCTGGCTAAAATTGAGATTGGTGGGTCAGTTCCCGAAGACTTTGTTGGGTTGTATATGGCCAAGGCCAAAGTTTTTGTCAGTCTTACCACCATGCTGTCAACATTTGTCGATCCGTCTTTTCTTCCTGAATATAAGTTAAATCTATCTGACGGCAGTCCGTACCTCCGCTTTACTGGGTCTCATCGGGTAGCCTATGCCAAATGCGATGTCCATAGAGTTAATGGGGCGGAAATACAGCTGTTTTGGACACATCTCGCTGCTGTGGCGCGACTTCACGATTGGTTGGAAGTGGCTACTTGAATCTGTATTTAATAATACCGATTTGTCTCCCTATCTCGGCCCCGATTAAGCGGGGCCTTTTGTATCGTCATCTGATAATATCAGCTAAGAGATTTTTCCTGACCTACTTGGTATACTTTCTCTATATCTAATCTCTTTCAATGACTCAAAGCGAAGGCCGGCCAGAAATAAATTTACAAAGAGAAACCCTCGATTACTCATATCGGGCGGTGGTTTGGGATATTGCCATTATGGTGATTTTGATTGCTGTCTTGATTTTGAATCCTTTTGAACCAGTTGCCTGGTCCTCGAAAAAAATTCTGCTGTACTTGGCCTGTTTAGTCGGTTCTTTACCGGTGATTATTAGTGCGGTTCGCGAAGCGTTGCAAAGGCGACTCTCAATGGATTTGCTTTCCGGTCTGGCCCTGGTGGCGTCCATTCTTGCCGGACAATTGGTGTCGGCAATTTTTATCGCCATGATGCTCACGGCTTCAAGGATGTTGGGGGATTGGAGTGATCGTTTGGTCAGGCGAGGAGTCCGTAGTCTGCTGCGTCTGCGTCCGCATAGTGTGAAGGTTGAAATTAGAGATGAGATTTTTGAAAAGCCGGTCCACGAGTTGAGGCCGGGTGACATCGTGATTGCCGAGTCCGGCAAACGGATTGCCGTTGACGGTCTGGTCATTGATGGGGCGGCGGCAGTGGACGAGTCTTCACTTACGGGCGAGTCTTTGCCGGTCCGAAAGGAGGTGAATTCGCGAGTTTTTAGTTCGACCCTAGTCGCTGAAGGGCATTTGAAAATTAGAGCAGAAAAAGTTGGTCGGGATACTACCCTTGAAAAGATTGTTAAGTTGGTAGAGGGTGCTCAGGCTCAAAAGTCCCGTATGACCACTTTGGCGGAGAAATTTGGCAAGATTTATATTATTTCCGTGATGCTGGTCTCGGTAGTGATTTACTACTTCACTCACAATTTCAATCTGGTGTTGTCGGTAATTTTGGTTGTCTGTGCCGACGATGTGGCGGTGGCCGTGCCACTTGCATATCTTATTGCCGCCGGCAAGGCCTCACGAGTTGGAATTATTATCAAAGGTAGTACTTATCTTGAGTCGATGGGTCGTGCGAAAGTATTTTTGTTCGACAAGACCGGGACTTTGACTAAAGGCGTTTTGAAAGTCGATTCATTCGAGGTCTTAGATGGAATTGACCGGCAAAATATTATTTCGGCGGTCGGCGATTTGGCGAGTGAGTCGTCGCACCCGGTTTCCAAAGCAATCCATAAGTTTGCCGACAAAAATGGCGCCAAGCCGATTGATGTTAGCGACATTACTGAAACTAGTGGCAAAGGGACCCGGGGTGTTTTTGAAGGTAAATCGATAGCAATCGGCAATCGTGCCTTTTTGCGTGATTTGGAAGTTAAAATTAGTGAAGCTGTCGAGAAGCGGGTTGTAGAAATCGAAGAGCTCGGTCAATCGGCAGTCTTTTTTACTTACGACGGTCAGTTGGCCACTCTGTTCGCAGTCTCCGATGAAGTCAAAGCCAATGCCAAAGAGTCGACCGAGCGTTTGCGTCTAGCGGGGGTCAGTACAATGATTATGATTACCGGCGACAGTGAACGGGTGGCGCTCAAAATTGCCAAAGCAGCCGGCCTCAAAGATTTCCGCGCCAAAGTTTCGCCGGAGGACAAATTGGCAGAAGTTAAAAAACATCTTTCGAAGGATTACACGACTGTGATGGTGGGGGATGGCGTTAACGATGCCGCCGCCTTGAGTTTGGCTGATGTCGGGATTGCGATGGGGCACACCGGCTTTGATGTTGCCATCGAGTCGGCCGATATTGTCTTAATGCATGACGATTTGTCAAAACTGGTTGAGACGATGGAGCTGTCACGGAAAGTCCGCAGCGTGATTAAACAGGATTTTTGGATTTGGGGATTAAGCAATGCTCTCGGTTTGTTTCTGGTTTTCGGTAGTTTTATCGGACCGGCTGGCGCCGCGGCCTACAATTTTATTTCCGACTTTTTCCCGTTGGCCAATTCGGTCAGAATCTTCTTTTCCGGTAAAAAGCCTTTATAGTTGACAGAGAAATTTTTTGCAGTATATTGTTGGTAGAAAAAGAAAGGCGATTATGCGTTATGTTCTCCAGATTTTTCTGAATCTGTTTGACCTGTTTCTTATCGGCGTTTCCGCTTGGAACATCTATAATGCCAATTACGACCTGTGTATGATTGGCATGGTCTTTTGTCTCGTAGTTGTATGGAATGCGCAAGGCGGTTTTATGGTCTGGCGACCATCGAATGTCCGCCAATTTATGAAAAACGCCAGGGCCGCCGGTCTTTGATTTGTGTCAGCCGTTCCGAGTGGAGCGGCTTTTAATTTTGCAAAACTGTTCGATATCTTTTAAAGATTTAGGCTAAATTTGGAGCCGAAGGCCAGGATTGAACTGGCGGCCCCCACTTTACGAAAGTGGTGCTCTACCAACTGAGCTACTTCGGCTTATTGCAAATGCCCGCCCACGGGGCGGGCATTTGTCTTGAGCCGTTGTCCAGGATTGAACTGGAGACCTCGTCATTCGTTTGCACCTCTCTTTGCAGGAGGACTAGACTGTATCTTTTTCCGTATCATAGACGGAAACCCTTGTCAGTCGTTCGGGCGACTTTATCGCCACGGTCTTATCCCAGAGGGACTTTAACCGTTATTCGGGATTCATAAGGAGATTACTCTCCAAATGGGCAGGGGGGTTACGACCCACCAATGACGTGCTCTACCGACTGAGCTACAACGGCTTAGCACCCACATAGACTATTATATTTTCTAGATATTATCAATCTTGTCGCACAGTAGCCTTTTAAGTTTGATATTGTTGAAGTATACCATCAGCACACCATTCTCAGATTTATATTTATAGGTTCCACTTCCTCTGACTTTAGAAATTATTATCTTATAAAATTGTTTTTTGCTAACTTTCAAAGTTTTGGTCCAAAAACTCAGTGCCTTCTCTGGTGAAATATCGCCAAAAATTTGAAGCCCAAAGTGTAGGCTCTTTTTGTTGATAGAATAAAACACTTCCAAAAAATCAATAAATTTTCTAATAAGATTGGCATCGGTGTTTCCAAGTCGCACTCCGCCGTTGCCACGCTTTGCTCCCTCTCCCCAATAAAGGCCAAGACCTAATCCGTAAAGAACTCCCTCGTCTACATTTTTTGGGAATGTCACCATAAAAGGATCACCAAGCGGATTATGTTTTTGGTATATAGCTTCAGAAATTGATCTTTTGCTTATTTCGTATTTGCTCAGCCAGTAATTCACCTTACCTTCTGAGCAATTAATCTTTTCAGCAATCTGTGCTGCAGAGAGTTTGCTATTCTGATACAGTTCAGTTAATTCGCTTCTTTTAATCATGGTAGATAAGATACATATGTACTTAGTCTATCATGATTAAGTGTATCGAGGAAGTGGGTTTACTGCCTTGCCATTTTGTTTGTCTCGTAATACCATTTCTGGAGTGGAGAGTCGTGTGAGAGTCTTTACTCCGAACAGCTCGCTTTGCCATTTGAGCACTTAAAGGCGTTTTGTTCGCATCCTCTCCCGTTGCGCCTGGCCACCCTTTCGGGGGCCAGGCGTTTTATATTATTAAAATTCTGATAGACTAATGCCTATGGAAGCTAAAAATCAAAAATTGGTGGAATTGGTGGCGGAAATGCAGGCGCCCGATTTTTGGGCGGACAAAAATCGGGCGCAGTCAGTCATCAAGGAAATTGCCGATTTAAAAGCTGACTTGGCTGGTGAAGGGAAGTATGACAAGGGTGACGCGATTATGACGATTCTTTCCGGCGCCGGTGGTGATGACGCTGAGGACTTCTCCAGGATTCTTTTTGAAATGTATCAGAAATATTTTGCTAAGCAGGGTTTCAGTTGTCGACTACTTCATGATAATGAAAATGACCATGGTGGTTATCGTAATCTAACCGTCGAAGTTTCAGGTAAGAATGTCTACGGTACTCTGAAAGGCGAATCAGGCGTTCATCGCTTAGTGAGGATTTCGCCATTTAACGCCAAACAACTTCGGCACACCTCTTTTTCAATGGTTGAGATAATCCCAAAATTTGAAAAGACTGCCGATGTGGTAATACCTGACGATGAGTTGAGAATTGAATTTGCGCGCGCCGGCGGGGCAGGTGGTCAAAATGTGAATAAACGAGAGACGGCTGTTCGGATCGTGCATATCCCAACCAATCTCTCGGCCCATGTCTCAAGTGAGCGTTCGCAACACCAGAATCGCGAAAAAGCTATGGATATTTTGAAGGGTAAGATTTACAAAATGCGCGAGGACGAAAGGTTGGCCAAAGAAAAGGGAATGTATCTGTCTAAAACCACTTCGATTGAGTGGGGGAACCAAATTCGCTCCTACGTATTTCATCCCTACAAAATGGTTAAAGACCACCGCACTAATGTCGAAACCGCGCAGATTGATAAGGTGTTAAACGGGGAGCTCGACGAGTTTATTTTAGCCGAACAGCAGTTATAGGCTGAGGCCGAGCAGAAACAGTTTGGTAACTAAAGCTTTTATAAACCATATACCACAATGAAACAGGATATTATTTTAGGCTCGAGCTCATCCGGTAGGAAAAAAGTCCTTGCGGATTTGGGGTACAAGTTTTCTGTAATGAGCCCGGGTATAGATGAAAAGGCGATTCGCCACGATGATCCCAAGAAGCTGACTTCGCTACTCGCCAATGCCAAGGCCGACGCCTTGCTGGAAAGGATAAAAAGTCCGGCAATCCTCATCACCTCAGATCAGGTGGTTGTCTGTAATGGTCAGATTTTAGAAAAACCAGAAAGCCCCGCCCAGGCTAAGGATTTCCTAAGTCGTTATGTAGACCATCCGGCCGAGACGACTGCTACCGTGGTCGTGACTGATACGAAATCTGGCAAGAGATTCGAAGGGTTGGATATCGCGAAAGTATTTTTTGACCGGATTCCAGATGAGCTTGTTGACCGACTTATCGAGAAAGGGGAAATCATGGAAATGTCGGGCGCCTTTATGATTGACGAGCCTTTATTACAAAAATACATCAAGGAAGTCCAAGGTGAACCTGAAAGCGTGTTCGGTCTACCTAAACAACTGACAAAGCGTCTTCTCGACATGGCCCAGGTCGCATCTGTAAAAGTGGCCTAACGGGGCCATTTTTTTGGTATCGAGCAGAAAGAAATCGTTTTTGGGCTTGACTTTCTAATTGAATATGCTATCATAGGGCTTTAGACAAGTCGGAGCCAAAAAACACCGGCGAATCGGCTTGTAAAATCTCCAGCACCTTGAAAAAGGGTGCGCATCCAATCTTCAAGACTTTAATGAGGCCTGAGCACCCCGCTCAGGCCTTTTGTGTACCCAAACCTAAAACCCAAACCCGCTCGGCAACGAGCATAACCGAAAAAACATATGGGCCTCGAAAGACTAGACCGTTGGTGTGATCAGTTGGAAATGAAGAAGCAATACTTTGGGCAAAGAAAGAATTGGGCTCGGAGTTTCGCCGAACAAAACGGACTTGCTAATCCCGGGGATAGTGCAGTCGGAATGTTCTACGCGCGTACCTATCAGGTGATAATAGGTCCACGTGGCGGTCTGAATATCCACGGACAACTACCTTGGCAGGATTCGAACGGTTGGCGCTGGTTTGAGAAGACGCCTAAGCAGCGCAAGAGGGCTGAAAGGGAGGAATAGAAAATAGGGGTTCGGTTCGATCCCGAACCCCTTTCTGTCCCGAGATGAGTGTCTCGGCTGATGAGCTCAAAAGAGCGAAACAGAAGTTCTTCGACAACAAAATAAAATGAAGGGAAAAACTGATGAACCAAATCATAACAGTATTGATTAATCACACCTCGGCCTGTTCCAAAGCACGACAACTTCTCGAGGATCTTCTTAAAATTTTACCCAAGGATAGTACCACAATACGTGAACAGCTAGAGGCTTGTCTGCCGGAACTCAAAGTTAAAGAAGTAGCTGAAGAAAAATGGCAAGCAGAACTTCGAATGGAACAGGTACAGCGAGCACACGAGGAGGAGCATTTTAAGTTTAAGCACGGCCGCGAATGGGACCCGCGGGATGACCCAGACTGGAGGCCTTACTAAAATCTAGTCACACTGGCAAACGAAAGTTTGCCAGTCTTATCTTTTGGGCAGATAGTGGGGTATAATTTAAAATATGATTTTAACCCGCGACATAATTTTAAAAGAGATTGAAAAAGGAAATATTAAAATTTCAGCTTTTGAGGAAAAACTTTTGGGACCAGCCTCTTATGATTTGGCTTTGGGGAAAAGCTTGAGAATTTTTACTAAACAAAAAGAAGCTTATCCGGTTCACGACGATGCCGATTTCGCTCACATTACAGAATTGATTGAGATGACTGAAGCTGGTTATACGATGCAACCTGGGGAAGCGGTGCTCGGGGTGACTGAGGAGAAAATTACTCTGGCACCCAACATTGCCGGCTGGCTGGAAGGGCGAAGTCGTTTTGCCCGAGTAGGTCTTATGGTTCATATTTCTTCACCATTTATGCAACCTGGGATTGATAGTCATCAGGTTTTAGAGATTGCTAACTTGGGACCGACTCCGCTTACGATTTTTCCCGGCACCAAAATTTGCCAATTTATTTTTGAATATTGCGAAGGCGGGGCAGAATATAAAGGGAAATTTTCCGGACAAACGACTCCTTGACAAGTGGTCGTTAATTTGCTATACTTCTGCCAGTCAAGTCGGAACCAGGCAATACCGGCAAACCGGCTTGTAAAATCGAAAGCACCTTGAAATGGTGAATTCGGATCGGCAACAAGCCGGTCTTTTTTGTCCCTGAACCTAAACCTGAAGAAAGGAAATCCGAAAGTATGACGATAAACCTAGCGCAGTCGATTCTTGGACTCGAGGAAGGTATCACGGTGATTGTGATTACCGGTGGTCCCTGCAGTGGCAAGACCACCGGCCTGTCATACCTCAAACAGAAGCTTACTGACCGGGGTTACAAAGTTCTGGTTGTTCCGGAGACGGCGACAAAATTAATCAGTGGCGGTATGACCCCGGGTGAGTTATCCTGGCCGGAATTTCAGGAGCACATCCTCTTGGACACGATGGATCAGGAGGCACGATTCTTCCAGATTGCCAGTTCCTATCTCAGGCAAGGCAAGAAAGTGGTGGTGCTCTGTGACCGAGGGATGATGGATGGCGAGGCTTATGTCGGCGAGAAAACTTTTGGGCAGATGCTTGAACGATTCAGTCTGGATCGGCTCGCGGTTCGCGACGGTCGCTATCACGCGGTGATGCACTTGCAGACGGCAGCAATCGGGGCCGAGCAGTTCTACACCCTCGAAAACAATGCCGCAAGGATCGAAACTCCGGCGCAGGCGAGAAAGCTGGACGCAAAGACGCTTCAGGCCTGGCAAGGGCATGCTCATCCACGGGTGATTGATAACAGCACGGATTTCGAGGGCAAAATGAAAAGATTGCTCGCGGAAGTCTGCGGAGTGCTTGGCGACCCGGTACCGATTGAAAAGGAAGACAAATTCCTAATTAAACCGGTCGACCTCAAGAAGTTCAAAGTCTCTTGGACCGAGAGTCAGATTGTCCAAGATTACTTGGTGTCTCCGGCCGAGGGTGAGGAAAGACGAGTTCGGGCCCGTGGTGATGGTAAAAACTTCTCCTACTACTACACGGTCAAGCGCGAGCTTCGGCCTGGTGAGCGAGTTGAACAGGAGAAAATGATCACCGAGCGGGAGTACCAATCTCTGCTTACTCTCAAGGACCCGAAGATGCAGACGATTCGGAAACGGCGGATCTGTTTCTTCTGGAAAAACCAATTCTTCGAAGTCGACATCTTCGAAGGGTCGGCTAGGGGTCTCTATTTGATGGAGGCCGAAAGAACCGACCGGGCGCCGGAATTGAAGCTGCCACCCTTCATCAAGGTGGTCAAGAACGTCACGGGGGACAAGCGGTATTCCAACAAGCGGATTGCTGCCGGCTCCGTGAACTGACCAAATTCACTACATCCGCCCAAGTTTGCAAGAGCAAACTCGGGCGGTTTTAATTTGCCATCAGGCACTTGACAAATTGCTACACAGCAGTATTCTACAAATGAAGCCAAGCTAGTTCCTTTTAACAACCAAAGAAAGGCAGATTATGAAGTTGTTTGAATTCCGAGGTAAGTTACCAGCTCGTGCCGGCAAAGCCGAGTTGAGATTCGGAAATCCTACCCACGCTGATTTCGTAGCCTTTCGAGACGGGAAAACAATCCGATTGGTCGGAAGAGCTCAAGATGAGTTTTATCCCTTACTCGATGGACGACAATTTATTTATCGGGCCCCGAACGACGTGGTGTTTTTCGGGGGCACAGATGAAGAACCTTTTTTGGTTCAGTTGAGTCGTCGGCCGATGGATGTTTTTATTGAGGACGGCGAGGAAGCCTTTTTTGAAAGTCTGTTCCCGGATCAAGCCCGCTTGGCGGAAAAACTTTTCGGGACAAAAACCGTTCGTCAGGGAGATATCTTTGCAACCCCGGTCGGTATTCCGTGGGAGGAATTGGAAAGGTACGAGAAGCTTTTTTCCGGCAGAGAAATTCCAGTCGCGTCAGGGAAGTCTCTGTCCCCGGTCTTGAGTACACGGCATAGGTTGAAAGGGAGGATTCACCTTACCAAAGTTTTCGGTATCTCTGACGGCCAAGTGGGGGAAGGTCTTCTCAGTGCCCCCGATCACGAATCCAAAGAGTTAAAGGGTGTTCACACCCTTCATCAGACTAGTTACCTCTTTTCTCCTCTTCAAGCTGATTGAGTTTTGGACCCAACGCATTAGATGCGCTGGGTCTCTTATTTTTATGCTATAATTTTCCTATCAGTCGCTAATTTTTGCATTTTCTCAGCTCCCTATACCATATACTATATACTTAATACCATATACTTCCCCATGATTTACTTCGACAAAGTTTCAAAAATTTATCCAGACGAGTCGATTGCCCTTTCCGAGGTTTCTTTTTCGGTCGAGCCGAAGGAATTTGTCTCAATTGTTGGCCATTCCGGTGCCGGCAAAACTACTTTGCTCAAGATGCTTTTGGCTGAAGATCGGCCGACCGAGGGTTCCGTTTTTTTTGAATCAACGAACATTCACAATCTCCGCAAGGCCGATATGAACACCTACCGTCGGAGAGTTGGGGCGGTTTTTCAAGATTTTCGCCTCTTACCTCACAAAACTGCTTATGAAAATGTGGCATTCGCTATGGAAGCGGCCGGCAAGACCGATGAAGAAATCGAGTCCGATGTTCCGCATGTTCTGGAGCTCGTTGATCTTGGTCCTAAGATGTGGAATTTCCCTCACCAGCTCTCCGGTGGCGAGAAGCAACGAGTGGCGATTGCGCGGGCGATTGTAAACCAGCCGGATATTATTATCGCCGATGAACCGACCGGAAATCTTGATCCGGTCAACACCTTTGAGATTGTCCAAATCTTAAAAAAAATCAATGACCTGGGGACAACCGTGCTTTTGACTACTCACAATAAAGGCGTTATTGATTCTCTAGGGCACCGCGTGATTACCATGGAGCGTGGTAAAATTATCCGTGACGATAAAAAGGGAAAGTACGCCCTCTAGTCTTAAACTACTCACTACCCACTACTAACTACTCACTAATTAAAATGCTCTGGATCAACCTCAAAAGAATAGTCAAAACCGGTTTCGTTAATTTTTGGCGCAACGGCTTCATCTCGCTCTCGACCGTTCTGGTTATGACTGTCACTTTGTTTGTAATCGGTTCAGTTATTTTTTTGAGCGTTATTTTGCGGTCTTCACTTACCGAACTGAAACAGAAAGTTGATGTTAATGTTTATTTTGTCACTTCCGCGCCCGAGGACGGTATTCTGACCATCAAGAAGTCGCTCGAGGCTCTGCCGGAGGTTTTGGGCGTGGAGTATGTTTCCAAAGACCGGGCGCTCGAAAATTTCAAGAAGCGCCACGAGAATGACACCTTAACCCTACAGGCGATTGCCGAACTTGGCGATAACCCTCTCGGCGCCGTGTTAAATGTTAAGGCCAAAGAGACTTCCCAGTATGAGGGTATTGCCAAGTTTTTGGAAAGCAAGACCGTTCTCTCGAAAGACGGTGCCTCGATTATTGATAAGGTTAACTACTACCAAAACAAGATTGCCATCGACAAGTTGACCCAGATTATCGATTCGGCCGAAAGATTGGGTGTTGCCGTCACGGTTATTTTAGCGATTCTATCAATTTTAATCACTTTCAATACCATCAGGCTCATCATTTATATTTCCCGAGAGGAAATTTCTGTGATGAAGTTGGTGGGGGCGAGCAACAAATATATTCGCGGGCCGTTTATGATTAGTGGCATTATGTACGGACTGTTTTCCGGAATAGTCACTCTCGTAATCTTTTATCCGCTAACCTATTCGCTCGGTAAAGTGAGTGCGAATTTTTTTGCTGGCATCAATATCTTCAACTACTACATCAGTAATTTCTGGCAAGTCAGCCTGATTATCTTGGGGGTCGGGGTTGTCCTTGGCGCAATCTCAAGCGTTCTCGCGGTATCGAAATACCTGAAGGTCTAGAGAGGTATATGGTATCAGGTATATGGTATATGGTATGGACCAAAGATAAAGATGGAAAAGATACAAAGATTTAAGGATTTAGTTGCCTGGCAGGAAGCCCATAAGCTAGTACTCAAGGTATATCAGCTTACCAAGTTATTTCCAAAGGATGAAATGTTCGGGCTGACCAGTCAGTTAAGAAGGGCCGTGGTTTCTGTGTCTTCGAACATTGCCGAAGGTTTTACAAGAAATTCAAAAAAAGATAAATCTCACTTTTACTCAACGGCCAAAGGCTCGGTGTCGGAAGTTGAGAGTCAACTACTGATTGCGAAAGATTTAGGATACATTTCCCTGAACGATTTTGAGAATTGTGAGGTGCAGTTGTCTAGAGTAGACAGACTGGCTTCTGGGCTGATAAAATCAGCCCAAGATTGGAAGTGACATTTCTTCATACTTATACATATACTTTATACTTATACTTTTTATGTCTCATAAAAAAACCCATAAGTTCATGTTCGTAGTGGGCGGGGTGATGTCTGGAGTCGGGAAGGGTGTCACGACGGCTTCAATCGGCACGATTTTGCAGTCCAAAGGTTTTAAAGTCAGTTTAATTAAAGCCGATCCGTATCTCAATGTGGATGCCGGCACGATGAATCCGACTGAACACGGGGAAGTTTTCGTCTTGGATTCGGGCCTTGAGACTGACCAGGATATGGGCAATTATGAGCGGTTCTTGGGTCAAAGTATGCCGGCCGACAACTATATGACGAACGGCATGGTTTTCAAATATGTAATCGATAAGGAGCGGGCGCTAGGCTATAAAGGTAAGTGTGTCGAGCCGGTCTATCATATTACCGAAGAAATCTTGCGCCGGATTAAGACCTCGGTCCACAAAACTGACGCTGATATCACAGTGGTTGAAATCGGGGGCACGGTTGGCGAATATCAGAATGCGATTTTCTTGGAGGCCGCTCGAATTCTCAAACTGCGTCATCCCAAAGATGTGATGTTTGTTTTGGTAAGTTATTTGCCGGTGCCGAACAATATTGGCGAGATGAAAACTAAACCGACTCAAAATGCGGTTCGTCAGCTCAATTCTTATGGCATCAACGCCGACATGATTATTGCGAGAAGCGAAGTGCCGCTCGATAAAAAGCGCAAAGAAAAAATTGCACTTTCGACCGGTGTGCCGATGGACAACGTGATTTCGGCTCCCGATATTGAGAGCATTTACGATGTGCCTATAAATTTTGAGAAGGACGGTCTTGGCAATCGAGTTTTGGACATTTTTGACTTGAAGCCGAAGCACAAGGACCTGGTTGAGTGGCGACGAATGGTCTCAAAAATAAAAGGTGCTAAAGAGAAAGTTAAGATTGCCATTGTTGGAAAGTATTTTGATACCGGCGATTTCGTTCTTTCCGATGCCTATATCTCGGTCATCGAGGCGATTAAGTTTTCGGCCGGAAAAGTTGGGGTGAAAGCGGAAATTTCTTGGTTGAATGCTAAAAATTTTGAAGGCAAAAAATCCGATGCCTCTGAACTGAAGAAATATCAAGGCATCATTGTACCGGGTGGTTTTGGTGAGTCCGGTATTGAAGGCAAACTTAAGGCTATCCAATTTGCCAGGGAACACCAAATTCCTTACTTCGGTCTTTGCTATGGCATGCAACTTGCGGTGGTTGAATACGCGCGAAATGTCTTGGGCTTGGTCGATGCCAATACTACTGAAATTAATCCAAAAACTGCCAATCCGGTAATCGACATTATGCCTGATCAAAAGCAAAAGTTGGCGGAAGGTAATTATGGCGGCTCCATGCGCTTGGGTCTTTATCCGGCTACGATTAAAAAGGGGACAGTCGCCTATGAAGCTTATGGCGCGACCACAATCAAAGAGCGCCACCGCCATCGTTTTGAAGTTAATTTTGAATATGTTGAAGCGCTAGAGAAAGCCGGTTTGGTTTTCTCCGGTGTCTCGCCAAGCGGCAAGCTGATGGAAATTGCCGAGTTGCCGAGATCCAAACACCCATTCTTTTTGGGGACTCAATTCCATCCTGAGTTTTTAGCCCAGCCTCTAAAACCTCATCCGCTTTTCACTGAATTTATTAAGGCTGCTAAGAACAAAAGATAGATTCAAGAATCTGGATTTAGGATTCAAGAATTAAATCATAAATTATGAACAACAAACCTGTAGCCTTTAGGTTGGTTCTCATGTTCTCGGTTGCCGGACTTCTTTTTGCCGGTTATTTAAGCGGAGTTAAATTATTTACCAGTACCTGTGCCTTTAACGAAACTTGCCCTTATTTTCTAGGCTATCCGGCTTGTTGGTATGGCTTTGCCATGTATTCGGCCATGACTATTTTGGCCGTTTTGGTTTGGACCGGAAAAATGAATGTGGCTAAAGGACTTAATTCCATTCTCGGAGTTTCAATCTTGGGAATTATTTTTGCCGGTTATTTTAGTTTGATTGAAATGCCTCGACTTCTTAGCGGCGGTTTTACCGCTTATGTTTTAGGCTTGCCGACTTGCGTACTCGGTCTAATTTTTTACATTTTGATTTTAATCTGCGTCTTAATCACCAAAAAGAAAGTCACCGATTTGACAATAGGTAATTAGACTATGAGCATGACCCAAAGATGAGTAAAATTTTCTTTAGATTTCTGCCGTTCTGGGCTTTCCTGGTTTTCTTTAAGTTTGGCGGCGGCCTTCATTATTCACTTGTCTCTCCTCTTGGTGAAAAATTGTTTCCTTTGTGGTTAGTCGGTTTGCTTATGGGTGGTGGTTCGATCGTGCAGCTTCTTTTGGATGTTCCCGCTGGACACATTTTGGATCGCTACGGTTACCGCCGTCTTTTAAAATTGACAACTTTCGTCTTTTTGTTCGCGGCGTTGTGTTTTACATTTGGCCTGACTAAGACAACCTATCTTTTGAGTCTGGTAATCAGCACGTTTGGCTGGCTTTTTTTCGGTCCTGGCGTCAATGCCTATATTTTGTCACACGCGCCTAAGGAAAGTGCCGGCCGGTTCATATCACTTCGGGACGTGTTTGGTTCGGTCGGTATTGTTTTGGCGAGCGCGGCGCTACCTTTAGTACTTTTAATTTCTTCAAAAGGGATGGGTTACTTATTATTTTTCCTTTTGTTTGTGTCGCTGATTATGCTTTTCTTCAGTCCGAAGGATACGGTTTCAGTGCATTCGGAGATCAAAATCCCGACCCATCATCACTATATTCGTCGCCACTCCTTAGTTACATCTTTAAAAGCAATAAGCCGGCTTAATCCAGCGAGTGGTCTGTTACTCCTGCTTAATCTGACAGGCTCGATATTTTACGGGGCTATTTGGTTTACGGTGCCTTTGGTTATGGCTGGCCAAGCAGATAACGGGTTGCTCGGTATCGGTCTCGGCATGTTTGATTTTTCTATTGTTTTGCTCGGATTTCTGCTTGGTAATTTGGCCGATAAGGCAAACCGCCGTTCGTTGGTTTTCTTCGGGCTTATGATTTTTTCAATTGCAGCCATGTTTCTTGGTTTTAATTTTGGGTGGCTCTTTCTGCTCTTCGGTTTCTTGGCTACCGCTGGCGATGAAATGGCCGGTATCTCGCTCTGGTCATGGTTGCATTCCCTCGATAGAAACCATGATAACGACGGTGCGATTTCCGGTGTAATTAATTTGTTTAACGATTTCGGCTGGGCAATTGGCCCGATCATGGCAGGCTTCCTGTATAGTTCGATTGGGGCGACCTGGACCTTGGCTCTGAGTGCGATTCCGATTTTCATTCTCTGGATTATTTATCAGCTTTTAATTCATAAGCATAAAGTTTATTCTCAGGTTACAGCCTCGGGTGTTCCTGTAAAGCCACATCGCGCGAGACACAGGGGATAGTGGGCAGTTGACGTTATAATTAGTTTGGTTTTAATAAAATAATCAAAAATTATGGATGTTTCAGTAGGAATCGGCTTGGCTTTTGTGGCGATGCTTTGTTGGGGGTTTGGTGACTTTCTGATTCAAAAATCTACTCGGAAAGTCGGGGACTGGGAAACTCTCTTTGTGATTTGCGGTTTCGGCGCATTAATTTTGCTGCCATTTGTTTGGCGCGATTTGCCGGCGATTTTATCCGGTGACGGGAGGTCACTCCTGATTTTGCTTGGTACGGGCATAATTCTGTTCATCGCGGCGTTGTTCGATTTTGAAGCGTTGAAAAAGGGTAAATTGGCGGTAGTTGAGCCAATCTGGTCACTTGAGGTGCCGGCGGCCGCAATCTTAGCATTCCTGATTTTGGACGAGAGTATCACTTTAACTCAAGGCTTTCTGATTGCAGCATTAATTATCGGTCTGATCTTGGTCTCAATTCACACCGAGCATTCGCTTAAGAAATTCCTACTTGAGAAAGGAGTTCTAATCGCATTTTTTGCGGCATTTATAATGGGTGCAGCTAACTTTTTCTATGGCTGGGGCGCTCGGGTCTCCGATCCTCTGATGATTAATTTTTTCGTGAATGTCTTTGTGACAGTTGCGACAACAATCTATCTGGTAGCCACCAAGAAGTTTGGCAAGACTCTTAAAGATGCAATTTCCTATCGAAGTGTGCTTTTGCCAATGTCGATTTTTGATAATGCGGCATGGATTGCTTTTGCTTTTGCAATGAGTCTTGCGCCGATTGCGATCGCCACTGCACTTTCTGAGAGTTATATTTTAGTTGCCGTGATTTTGGGCTTGGCAGTAAACAGGGAGCGTATTGATTTGCATCAAAAATTTGGCTTAGTGATTGCTTTGATTTCTGCGATTATTCTCGCCGTCGTGACCGTTTAAAAAAACCGCCCCTAATTATGGGGCGGTTTGCTTGCTGGCTTTCGCCATTCTTTTTTCGACGATTCGGTCGAGCCAAAGGACGATTGGGCGCGGCCGCGGCGGCCGCGCTTCAAACACCGCTTCGGTGGTCTCCTTCCGATGAGTGAAGACCTCGCTCCAAGGCGCGTAAGTGCCCAATATCAAGTCGGCAAGCGGGATTCCACAGAGGAAACCACTGATGCCTTCGTTGGCCTTGATATCGGCATGGTGGCGCAAATGGAAGACATAAAATTTCTGCCAGAGTGAGCCGAACAATCGGTGCTCGATTTTCTTCTGCCAGAATTTCTCGTATGAGAGGTGCTCAGTGGCGTGGACGATTTCGTAGAAGATAATCGACCAAGTGATTGCCACCCAAACCATCAAGATTACCGGCGAGGTGGGGAAGGCAATTTGGAGCGGGATTATAAACGGCAAGGAGAAGAGGAAGAAGCCCGAGAGTGTGTACCAAGGAAAGTACGATGCTTCGTGCTGGCGTTCCTCGAGAATCGGGTAGCGGTTGAATACCCATCTTTTGCCGTCTGGCGAGTTGACCAATCGCACCGTAGTTAGGGCGTGGTGCAGAGTGTGCTGTTTACAAAGTCGCTTCAGGAATCCAATCGGGGCGGCGTGAAGAATGTACCGGTGGAAGAACCACTCGGCAAAACAACAGGTCACTTGTCCAAGAATGAAAATTCCCAAATACGAAATCCGACTTGCGCTGAGTTGGTTTTGCCAAGTAGTCGGGCAGGTGAGACTGAAGGCTGTTAGGAACAGGGTCAGGGTCGTGCCGACCACGATGGCAAAGCGCCAAACTGAAAATGGTCTTTCGGGTGGAATATTTTTTTCCATAATAAAGAACTGTTTAAGTTTTTCCCACGGTATTCTATCATGCGAGCGCTTTTAAAGCTTGGCTGAGAAGAAATTAAAAACCGCCCAAGTTTCGACGGTCGAAACCTGGGCGTGTGCTACCGCACTTGTCTAGAAGATATACCGAACACCTTGCTCGACCCAACCGGCGAAGCCAGTGATATCCTGGGTTTCCCAGTTGTCGGCATAGTGCATCAAGTGCATCTTCGCTTTGACCTCAGGAGGCAAGGTCCGTAGTTCGGCCAAAGGGGCGTGAACTGCGCCGGGGAAGAATTGCACATCATGGAACATGACGCTCGAACGGTCAGCGTATTCGTGAATCAGGTCTTCGTCAAAACGGGTGTCCATCGAGATGAACACATGACCGTCAATGAAGAGTCCGAAGCTCACGAACGAGGCTTGCCAATCGGGTGCCTTGTCAGGAATGTGCTTGGTCCGGAACATCTCAATGTGCATGCCGCCGAAGTTCACTTCGTAAACTTCGCGCGGTTGCTTCTTGAGCCAACCGGGTCGGATCGGATCAAAGAAGTCGGTGAAGCACAACCGTTTGTGCGAATTCTCTTCTTCCTCGTTCCACTCCATTCCGCCCCGCAGGCTCCGGTCCCACAAGACTTCTTGATAGGCCTCGGTGATTATCATCTTGAGCTTCGGTCGCTTCTGGAAGGGGATACCGACATAGCGCCGATTGAGGGCGAGGCACTCGAGACCGCCGATGTGGTCGGCGTGCGAGTGGCTGATGAGGAGGTTGTTAATCTCCCCGTGGTCGAGACGGGCGGTCGTGGCTAAGGCCAAAGGCCCGGTCATCCCGAAGTCCACCATGAGGTGTTCTTTTCCTTTGATGAGTAGGAGGTTGGTCTGGAAATGCTTTCTGGCAAAGGCCGAGCCGGTGCCGATGAAAAACACTTCAAGATTACCGTCATTGGTGAGGGACAACTTTTCCGTAGGCGCGAGATATGCGGTTTTCATAGAACTATCCTTTCTTTGTGTGGAGTCGCAGGATTGCGTCTCTGGCTCAAGTGTAGAGGATTGACTGGACTCCAACAATAGGTTTTGTCGAAAAGTTCGACAGAAAATTTAGGGTGTGCTAGACTAGTAAACATGAAAAAACCAACTGATAAAGAGCTAGTGGAACTCATCAGTAAGCTCGGCTTCTCGCCCAAAGCCGCCAAACTTTATTTAGCTTCACTCGAATTGGGCGAAGCCACAGTTCAGGACTTGGCCAGACAAGCCAAGGTTGAAAGAACCACTGCCTATTACACGCTTCAAGAGCTCAAAGAAGCCGGTGCAATCTTTGAGACCAAGCGTAATAAAAAAGTTTTCTTCTTGCCGGAGATGCCACGCAATCTTTTACGGAACACTCGCGAGAAACTTTTGGACTTTGAAGATGGTCTGGAAGAGTTGGAGGAGAGAAAGCACGCTATTTATCGTAAGCCGAGAATTTATTTTCTCTACGGCGCCAGCGGTTTCAAGCATGTCTGGGATATGATTTTTAAATCGGAAGAAAAGGAGTTTCGGATTATCACCGAAGGTTATAGCTTTTTGGATTTCGTCAAGGAGAAGTACATTTTGGATGAAATAATTAAAAACAAAAAGAAACTGGGCATTAAAAGCCGACAGATTATTACCGACTCGCCTTACGGCCGAGATATTGTGGCCAAAGACACGCAGGAGAATAGGGAATCAAGGATTTTGCCGAGCCGGATCAAGGTGCCCTTTACCGAGCTCATCGCCGCCGACTTCGTGGCCTTTATCTCACCGCGCTGGGACAATACTCTCTTTGTGATCGAAAATGAGAACTTTGCCGAAACCCGCCGCAACCTCTTCGAGGCGCTTTGGGGCACTTTGCCTAATCCGTATAATAAATTTGGCGAGCCAGAGTAAGGGTGGGTTGACCCCGTTAGAGATATTTTGCTAAGACTTTACAAATATATCTAACCTATTTTTTGTTTAGGCTCGTGAGCACATTTGAGGCAACGGTCATCTTGGATGACCTATCTCTAACGGGGTTGAATAAAAGCCAATTTTGAAGTATCTTTCTATTATCTGAAAAGGGTTTGTGCCTAAAGCTGCGGGATCATCTAATGGTAGGATGCGACCCTCTGGAGGTTGTCATCTTGGTTCGAGTCCAAGTCCCGCAGCTTTGGGTGGAAATTGTGATTAATCTCATTAATTTATGACAACGATAATTTTTGAAGCGCACGGAACAACCTTTGATAATGAAGCCCATTTGGCTTCTGGGCATAATGATGTGGCCCTTTCGCCACTCGGTATTCAGCAGTCAAAAGAAATGGGGGAAAGGTACAAGGACGATCATTTTGATGCGATATTTTGTTCAGATTTGCAGCGGGCGTACAAAAGTGCAGAGATTGGTTTTGGTAGCAAGTGGCAAATTATAAAAGATGCTAGACTCCGCGAGTGTAATTATGGTGATTTAACCCAACACCCCGGTGAAGAGGTTGGTAAGGAGAAACCCCTTAGAATTAAAACTGCTTTCCCTGGTGGCGAAAGTTACGAGCAAACGACGGCGCGAATGAAATCATTTCTTGAGGATCTCTCAAGGAATTATCCCGGAAAGAGAGTCATGATTATCGGTCACAGGGCGACACAGTATGGTTTGGAAAATCTAATAAACCATGTCCCACTTGAGAAACTTGTGGCCGCCGATTTTAAATGGCAGCCTGGCTGGAAGTATGTGCTAAGGTAAAATTATAATAGTGAGATTAAACCTTGCCGAGCTGGGACCTAAATCTCGCGGAGTTTTACAAAAAGTGATAACATTGTGGAATCATGAGCGAAAAGGAAATTTGGCAATATTGTTGGGACAGAAAAGTTTCTCACTCACGACCCTTGGATAGAGATTTTATCTGGGTCACTAAAGAAGATTTCAGTTCGGTAGAGAACCATTTCACTAAAGATATTAATTTCTTGCATTACGGCAAGAGCCAGCGGTCTCGCGGTTTATTTTTTCATCTTCACGCTGTTGTTCAGGACGACCATGTTTTTATTCATCGAGATAACGGCAATCTGGCCCGGTTTTTACCGCTAGGTTTGATCCACCTGCTACTTGATGTGGTGCCCTATGTCATATTTTCTCAAGTGAAGAGAGTCCCGATGAGATTAATTTTTGCTCGTCCGAAAACTGAATCGATCAATGAAACTGAAGAATGATAGATATAAAAAGGTCAGGGGCGGGTACTCCCGCCTTTTGCAAATTGGTTGCCAGAAATGTGGCGAAGTCATTTGCTTGTACCAAAAAGATGGGCCGGGTAATCTCCGCCGGATGTATCTGGACCGCATAATCGAACCGGCCGTTTCTCTTTCAAGGAAGGATTTATCTTGCCAGAAAGGCCATCTGCTTGGAGTAAAGATAATTTATGACAAGGAAAAGCGTCCAGCCTTCAGACTTTTTGTTGATTCGGTGACAAAGAAGATAGTTAAAATTTAAATTATTAACTTTTAGCCAGGTCTCATAATTACTAAATATCAACTAATCTCTATTGCAGTGTTTTGCAAAACACTGCAATAGAGAAGCGCGTGCTTTTTGTGTCGCTACACTGCTGTTTTAAGGACACCACAGAATGGGCTATAATACTTGGTATGAAACTATTTCTCGCCTCATCGTTAAACGAAAGTGCAGTCCTCTTGCCCAAAGTTTTACATTTGGACTTGAATGGTAAGAAGGTTTTGTTTAGCGCCAATGCGGCCGATGACTATAAAACCGATAAATGGTGGGTTAGGGCAGATCGGGAAGCTTTTATTAAACTTGGTGCTGAAGTCGTTGATATAGATTTTCGCTCGCTAAGTCGGGATGATTTTCTTGCGCACCTAAAAGGCTCTTTTGCGATTCACTTTTGTGGTGGTAGTGTCTTATATCTGATTTCTTTGCTCAAGGAAAAAGATTTTGTTGGTTTGTTAGTCGACGCAGTGAAGAAGGAAAAGATTATTTACTCTGGCACCAGTGCGGGTTCAATGATTGTTTCTAAAGATTTAATTTTGTCTAAGCTCGACTCGGATGAGAAGGCATATCTAGACAGGGTTAAGGATTATTCCGGTCTGGGGCTTGTAGATTTTATGGTTATTCCACATACCGATAATGCCAGTTTTGCCGAATCAAATGCAGAAATGGTTAAGGCTTTGCCCGAATATCCTCAAGCTCTCATTTTGTTAAATGATAAGCAAGTGGCCTGGGTCCAAGACGGTAAGGTTGAAATTTTGTCGGCTTGATCAAGTATTCAATGCGGTCACCTGATGGGCTATAATACCTGGTATGAAGCCTAATCTGGAAATTGTCGCTTTTGATTTGGATGACACCTTAACCTTGAGTCGTGCACCACTTGATGAAGAGATGGCCGAGCTTTTGTGTCGGCTTTTGGCAATTAAGAAGGTAGCGGTGATTTCCGGCGCGTCTTTCGAGCAATTCAAAAAGCAATTTATCGGGCGACTGACTTGTGTTGATCTAAATTTGAAAAATTTGCTGATTCTACCGACGAGTGGTGCCAGTCTCTATGGCTATGATGGCGAATGGAAGCAAATTTATTCTCACAATCTTTCCGAAGCAGAAAGGCAAAAGATTTTTTCCGCTTTCGATCAGGTTTTCAAGGACACCAATTTTGAAATGCCGGAAAAGATTTATGGCGCCTTGGTAGAGGATCGTGGTTCGCAGGTGACTTTCTCCGGTTTGGGAAGTGAGGCACCACTAACTTTGAAGACATCTTGGGACCCAACTCATGAAAGACGGAAAAAGTTGGCCGAAGCCTTGAAGAAATACTTGCCGGATTTTGCCGTGAGTATCGGCGGGGCGACTTCTATTGATGTGACAAAAAGGGGGATTGATAAGGCCTACGGCTTACAACAACTCCTCGGGTACGCTCATTTAAAGCCGGAAAATCTGCTTTATGTTGGAGATGCCTTGTTTCCGGGTGGCAACGACGCTTCGGTTTTAGGTCTTGGGGTAGAGGTGGCTTCGGTTGGTGAGCCCGGTCTTGAGGATACCAAGCAGTTAATCACCAGTCTCTTGTAGACACTGACAAAACAAGAGAGGTATAATGGTAAGGATTTTCTCCTGAGACTTGATTTGCAGGAGCCTAAATTTATCAATGACACCTTTTACAGAAAAGCGTCCTTGGGGCGAGTTTCGACAGTTTACATTAAATGAGCCGGTGACGGTTAAAACCATTTTGGTTAAAAAGGGTGAGGCTTTAAGTTTGCAGAACCATCACCTAAGAACCGAATTTTGGAAAATAATTTCTGGCCATCCCGAGGTGACTATCGGTGAAAAAATCTTTTCAGCCAAAGCTGGTGACGAATTTACCGTGGGGATTAAGACTAATCACAAAATTGAGGCACCTAAAGACGAAGTTTTGTTGTTGGAGATTTCAAGTGGGGAATTCAAAGAGGACGATATTGTCCGCTTGAGTGACAAATATGGCCGGGCATAAGAGGATTCGATGTTCAAAACAATTTTAAAAAAATTTGATGGTGATTCCCAAAGGAAGCCATTAGTTGTCGGCAATCACGGCAAAGGGTTCTTCATGCTGGCTCTCGAACATTCAAAATCTAAAGCGGAATTGGTAAAAATTACAAGCAAGGACGGAGTTGATTTTTCGGGGGCCGCGAAGCCGGTTTCCATCACCCATAAGAGGCAAAAGGTAAATGTTCTAAAATGTGATAATTTTCGTTTGTTTTGTCACGGCGCAGAAACTTTCTTGACTTACACCAAGACTGATGCCCGAGGTATTAAATCGTACTATGCGGCCTCCAAAGATTTTATAAAATGGCGGGTAATTGGGGAGACTTCCGGCTTGCACAGTTCGGCCCTTTTTGTGCCGAAGTCAATCCAAAAAAGCTTGCCGGCCATTTATTTTGGCAGTGAGCGGGTTCGGGTGGCAACTCTGGACAATCAAAAGAAGTGGAAGGTCACCGAACCTTTCCGGGTGCCGAGCTGGCATTTCTTTGAGAATGCGCCCTTTCGGATAATTGGCGGTTATCCGGCTAAGGACGGGACAGTCATATTTTTTGAGGCCCAAATCGTAGCCGATATTTTTCATGACTCAAGCTTGCGCGACGAAAAGGTGGGCGAGGAATGTTATCTCAAAATTGGGATGGCGATTTTTGCCAAACATGATCCCGTTCAGCTGTTGTGGCAGACTGAGCTGCCTTTAATCGAGTTGCCACTTGAGTCTGGGGCCAAGATGTCGGTGATAAGTGTGGTACCGATTAAAAGCAAGCACAAGGTTTTCTTTCGATTTTATACAGCTATAGCTGATGGGAAGATTGGCTTTTTCGAGTTTGATGAAGATGTAATCAGTGACCACCTGAATCGCAAGCCGACTGCCCTTTTGAAATCGCATAAAAATCCGATTTTGCGCCCGACTGCCCACAATTGGGAAAGCGAAGGCGCCTTTAACCCGGCAGCTTTGCATTTGGATGATAAAGTTTATTTGTTATATCGAGCCGTTGGCAATGATGGCTGGTCGCGAATTGGTTATGCTTCGAGCCAAGACGGCGTTAATTTTTCCGAGCGTCTGGCAAAGCCGATTTATAATTTACATGACCAGTTTAATATCGATAGGTCGAAAGGTTTTGATCAGGGGCTGTTTCACTCGGGGGGCAGTTGGGGAGGTTGCGAAGATCCGAAGCTCACACGGATTGGTGATCGAATCTATTTAACTTTTGTGGCGCATACCGGTTCGTGGCCGACGAGAACCGCGCTGACTTCGATTTCAGTTTCTGATTTCAAAGCCAAGCGTTGGCGCTGGGTGAGGCCGATGCTGATGTCAGCCCCGAATGTTGGCAGTAAAAGTGTGGTCATTTTGCCGGAGAAGGTGAACGGCAACTACATTGTCTTTCATCGAGTTTGGCCAAACATTGTCGTCGATGCCGTGCCCGAGCTTGAGTTTGGCGTCAATAAGAGGTGGCTTCAGAGCAAGCATTTTATTCGTCCGCGAAAGTCTTTTTGGGATAGTCAAAAGTTATCGATGGGCGCGGCACCAATCAAGACTCCGAGAGGTTGGCTGGCGATTTACAACGCGGTTGATCGGCGCGATTCTTCCAAGTATAAGATTGGGGCGATGCTTCTGGATTTGCTCAATCCGGCCAAGGTTATTGCTCGTAGCCGTCGTCCGATTCTTTCGCCGGATCTTTGGTATGAAAATGATGGCAAGCCAGGTGTCGCTTATCCCGGTGGGGCAGTCGAGATCAATGGAATGCTCCATGTCTATTATGGCGGCGCTGATAAAGTTAGTTGCCTGGCCACCATCAAAACAGCCGATTTGGTTTCGGATCTGTTGAAAGATCGAATGCCGGAGTTTAAGATTAAGCCGATCAGTTTGTAATCAATAAAATAATCTACTTCAATGTTTGTTGCTAAACGATCGCACCACAATCCGATTTTAGTTCCTGACCGAGATCACTTTTGGGAATCCACGGCGGCTTTTAATATGTGTCCGGTGAAATGTGGCAGTAAGACACTCGGCCTGTTTCGGGCGATTTCCGGCATCGACAATTTGGTTGAGCCGCACCAGATGTCGACGATTGGCATTGCCGAGAGTACTGACGGCGATCATTTTGACAAGCGGGCGCAATTTATCACCCCGGAAGCTGAATGGGAAAAATTTGGCTGTGAAGATCCACGAGTCACTTTTTTTGAGGGCAAGTATTACATTTTTTATACGGCCCTTTCAACCTATCCTTTCTCGGCGAGTGGCATTAAGGTGGCGGTGGCGGTCTCGACTGATTTGAAGAAGGTCTCTGAGCGACATTTGGTGACGCCTTTCAACGCTAAGGCCATGACGCTTTTTCCAAAGCGGATTAACGGCAAGGTCACGGTAATTTTCAGCATCAACACCGATGCACCGCCGGCTAAAATAGCGATTGCTCAAGCTGATTCGATAGAGGAGTTCTGGTCACCGGAATTTTGGGAGAAGTGGAGGCTTAGCACTGGCATAAATTATCTCGATCCACGCCGCAATGAATTTGATCATGTGGAGATCGGCGCTCCGCCCCTTGAAACCAAATGTGGCTGGCTCTTGATTTATTCTCACATCCAAAACTATTTCCCCAACCCGGATCATTTTGATCGGGCTTTCGGTATTGAGGCGCTTTTGCTTGATATCAATGAACCGCACAAAATTATTGGGCGCACCAGCGGACCAATCTTGGTTCCGGAAGAGCCCTATGAGCTTTTGGGTTTTGTCGCCAATGTAATCTTTCCAACGGGGGCAATGATTGAGAAGGATACCCTCAATATTTATTACGGCGCCGCCGATACAACCGCTTGCCGAGCTTCGGTGAGTTTCCCCGATCTTTTGGCTAGTATTCGGCCGGAGACGACGAACGATTGGCGATTGAAGCGCTATCAAGATAATCCGATTCTAGCTTCTAATACTGGTAATGTCTGGGAAGATAAGGCTGTCTTCAATCCGGGAGTTTTGGATTTGGACGGTAAAATCCATATTTTGTATCGCGCCCTTTCCAATGATAATACTTCGACGATTGGTTACGCTTCGACGGTTGATGGATTTACGATTAGAGAGAGACTAAGCGCGCCGGCCTATTTGCCTCGTGAAGCCTTTGAAATGAAAAAAATTGCGAATGCCAACTCGGGTTGTGAAGATCCGCGCCTCACTAAAATCGGCAAAGAAATCTATATGTGCTACACCGCTTTCGATGGTATCGGCCCGCCACGGGTCGCGGTCACTTCAATTTCCGAAAAGGATTTTCTTGATAAGAAGTGGAACTGGAAGATGCCGGTTTTGATTACCCCTAAAGACATTGATGACAAGGACGCCTGTCTTTTCCCGGATAAAGTTGACGGTAAATATTTTATTTTGCATCGCGTCGGCAGTGACATTTGTGGCGACTATTTAAACTCTTTAAGTTTTAAAACCGAGAAAGTCGACAAGTGTATTCGGGTCCTTGGTCCGCGAGTAGGCACTTGGGATAGTGCCAAAGTCGGCATCGGCGGTCCGCCGATTAAAACGCCCAAAGGCTGGCTTCTGCTTTACCATGCAGTCTCAAAAAATCACCACACTTATAGAATCGGCGCGGTTCTGCTCGATTTGAAGGATCCGACCGATGTTTTGGCTCGTTCGACTGATCCGATTTTTGAGCCGGTGGAAATGTATGAAAAATTTGGCTTGGTCAATAATGTGGTTTTCACCTGTGGAATGGCGATTAAAGGTGGCACGCTTTATGTTTATTACGGCGGGGGAGACAAAGTTGTGGGAGTGGCGACAATGAAATTAAAAATTTTGCTTGATGCTTTGGTGCGGGGTTCTAAACTATCTTTTACCGGACACTGGTATTAAGGGACTATGTATTTTCTTTATATTCTTGAATGTGGTGATCATTCTCTCTACACCGGGATAACCACTGACCTAAAACGCCGGTTTAAAGAGCATCAAAATAAACAAGGCGGGCATTACACCCGCGCCAGAAAAGTCTTGCGAGTTGTGTATACTGAAAGCTATAAAGACCGTTCGTCAGCCTCGAAAAGAGAATTGGAAGTCAAGGGATGGAAAAGAAGCAAAAAGCTTGAATTGGCTAAACTGGCAAAACGAAATCACTAATACAGCTAAATACTGAGGCCAGCAGGCTGAACGTGTCAGAGATTAAAAGTTGGCCCAGAAAAAGTAAATTGGAGCTAATCAAATCTTGTCATAGATGATAAGGTCAAATTTTGTTATAATTTAGTAATGAATATATTCAATCCACATGAGCAAGCACAAGAAAAGATTCCCACAAATGGGGAGGTTTTAGGAGTCATTATGCGACAGGCCGAAAAAGCTGTGGTTGTCCGTGAGTTGTCTGACGAGCAAGGTCTCTATTTTCTTGAGGCAGAAGTAAAAGGTGAGAAATTGGGAGAAATCACCCGATATGAATACTGTAGAAAAGGGCATTTCCCGGACGGTAATAAGTCAACAGGAACTGTAATTCACGTTGTGTTTTATGAAGGCGACACGGCGGTTGGTGGTCACAATATTGCCGACTTTAATTCAGAGACAGGAGAATGGAAGTATACAACATAAGAGCGAAATCATGGCCAAAATCAAATTTGCCAATTTTGCGGTATTTATAATTTTTTTTGGGGTTGCCTTTGTTGAAGCAATTCAAGAAAATAATTGGCTAGAGGCGAGTCTTTTTATGCTACTCGGCGTAATATCTTTTCGGGCTGATTTTCGGTAGACAGTGGTTAATCTATAAATGAAGGACTGCGGGCAGTACTTACACCAGGTGCTTTACATATTATTAATTGTGTGCTAGTCTGGTTTCAGAATGAAAACCAAGCTAGTTCCTACCATTGAAGACGCAATTGCTTTTGCGGCTCTGAAGCACAAGGGCGCCAAGGATCGAATCGGAGAACCATACATCCTGCATCCTTTGAGTGTGATGCAGCGAATGAAGACCGAAACTGAACGTATTGTTGCGGCCCTTCACGATGTGGTCGAAGATTGTGGAGTTTCTATCGAAGAACTCCGCGCGCTCGGCTACAGCGAGGAGGTTTTGGAAGCGCTCAGTTTTGTGACCAAACGTCCCGAGGAGCTCGACGATTATCCGGTTTTTATTGGTCGAATCAAAAACGGCCCGACTCTCGCTATCAAAGTGAAGTTGGCCGATTTGGCCGACAACACTGACCCGAATCGTCGGACAGTCGATGGTGAAGCGACTCGGGCGAGGATGGAAAAGTACCGTCAAGCTATCCAGGTCTTGGAGCACGAGCTCGTTTTAAGGGGTGAGTTCTGAAGATGTAAATAAACAACTCGACGCCGAAAGGTGTCGAGTTTTTAATTGCAGAATAAGCCTGCCGGCCCTATCATTAAGGTATGAATGATTTTCCTGCTCCTTCGGAAAAAGAATTACCCCGCCCGCCCGGCTTAAGGCACGCGATCGGTGTTGGTATTGTAGTGGTTGGAATGGCAATGGGCACCGGCGAACTGATTATGTGGCCCCACTTGGTCACTCGTTATGGTTTGGTAATTCTTTGGTTTGCGCTCGTCGGTATCACGATTCAATATTTTATTAATCAGGAAGTGGCTAGGCACACATTGGCGACCGGTGAAAGTTTCTTCACCTCTTCAGCGCGAGTTTTGCGTTATTCGCCGATTTTCTGGTTAGGTGCGGCGGTCTTGCTTTACATTTGGCCGGCGTGGGCGACTGCTCTGGGTACGATTTTAGCCAAGCTTTTTGGTTTCGGTGGTTATCTGTTTTGGGCCTGGGCCTCGCTTCTTTTAGTGTTAATTATCACTTTCTCTGGAAAAGTCGCCTATCGTGTTCTTGAACGGTCCCTTAAGATTACTGTGCCGGTATTTTTTGTTTTGCTGGTAATCATCAGCTTCAAAAATCTTAATTCAGAAATCATCTCGGACGCGGTACGGGGTCTCTTTAATTTTGGTTATGTACCGGCCAATGTTGATTGGTCAGTACTTTTGGGTGCGATTGTTTTTGCTGGTGCTGGTGGAATGTTGAATCTTTGCGTTTCGCTTTGGTATCGAGATAAGCAACTTGGGATGTCGCATTATATTGGCCGAATCGCTAATCCGATTTCGGGGTTGCCGGAAGCGGTTTCGGTCACTGGGCACTATTTTACCGATAGTCAGGAAAATCTTTCTCGGTGGAGGGGTTGGATGAATTATGTGCGGATTGATCAAGGTCTAATCTTTTGGTTTTTGGGCCTTTTAACTTTATTTCTACTTTCGGTTAACGCCTATGCCGTGCTTTCGCCTTTAGGAATTGTTCCGGCCGGTCTCGATTTGGTCTCAGCCCAGGCGCGGATTTTCTCTGACAGTTGGGGATCAATCGGGGAAAAGCTTTATCTGGTGATGGCTTACCTGATGCTTTTTTCGGTGATGTGGACGGTGCTCGATGCCTTGACCAGAATTGTTTCTGATATTATTCACACAAACTCTCGGGCCGGCAAATTGGTGGCAATTTTCAAATCAGCCGAAAGATTTTCGATTCACCATTTATATTACGGTCTTATGGTAGTGTTCGTATTTTTGAGTGCTATCTTGGTGCCGTTTCAGCAACCATTTGTTTTCTTAGTGATTACCTCGGTTTTGGGAGGTTTGGTCACAGCGCTCTATATTCCACTCTTGCTTTATTTGAATAACCGCAAACTTCACAAAAGTCTCCGGCCGAGCTGGGGGACAAATCTGGTTTTAGTTTTGAGCGCAATTTTCTATTGGTACTTTGTTTACAACGTTATTTCCAGTTTGTTCTAAAAGATGTAAGACCACAAATGGCGCAAGCGCTCCATGCTATAATTTGGAAATGATTAACGTCGACGAGCTAAAAGCTTTAATTAAGGGGGAAGTTGAAACCTCTGATTCTGAAATTGAAATGGCGAGTCACGACGCCAGTATTTTTGAAGTCCGCCCGCAAGCCGTGGTTTACCCGAAAGATGTTGAGGATGTGAAAAAGTTGGTTCACTATGTAAGTGAAAAATCGAAAGCGGGCGGACCGCCGGCACTTACGCTTACCGGCCGTTTGGCCGGCACGGACATGTCCGGCGGTCCGCTTACGGAGTCACTCGTGGTGTCGTTTCTCCGCCACTTCAATCAAATCAAAGAGGTCAAAGAAGAGTCTCAAGGTCACCTTTCCGGAGATTATTCCAAAGTGGAAATTACCGGTTATGCCGTGACCGAGCCGGGAGTCTATTATCGTGACTTCGAGAAAGCCACTCTCTCGGCCGGTGGCCGGATTATGCCGAGTTATCCGGCTTCGAGGGAACTCTGTACCGTCGGTGGCATGGTGGCCAACAATGCCGGTGGTGAGAAAACCTTGCGTTATGGCAAGACAGAACTCTATGTCCGTCGTTTAAAAATGGTTTGCGCCGATGGCAATGAATATGAATTTAAACCTCTGAATACTGGCGAATTAACAGCCAAAAAGTCATTATCGAATTTTGAAGGTCAGTTGTATCGAAAAATGTCAGAGCTGATTGATTCAAATTTTGCCAAGCTTCAAGCGGCCAAGCCGGCAGTCTCTAAAAATTCTTGCGGCTATTTTCTTTGGAATGTCCGGGACAAAACGGCTGACACTTTTGATTTGACCAAGCTCATTGTCGGTTCGCAGGGGACTCTTGGTCTGATCACTGAAATTGAATATGGTCTCGTGAAGTTACCAAAGTACTCGCACCTTTTGGTGGTATTTCTTACTGATTTAAAACAGCTAGGTCAAACGGCCTCAAAAATCTTGGTCGAGGGCCCGGAGAGTTTCGAATCCTATGATGACCAAACGCTCAAAGTGGCTTTCAAGTTTTTGCCCCAATTACTGAAACAAATGGGGGGTAATTTGCTGACTCTGGGTTTGGAATTTGTCCCAGAAATGCTCTCGGTCCTTACCGGCGGTCTGCCAAAGTTGGTTTTGATGGCCGAATTTACTTCTGATTCTGATGCCGAGGCCTTGGCTAAGGCGCAGAAAGCCCAAGCCTCGATTCGTGAGCTTCACGAAAAGACGCGTGTCACCAAAACCGCATCTGACGAAAACAAATACTGGGTAATTAGGCGCGAAAGTTTCAATATGTTGCGCAAACATATTCACGGTGTTCGGACCGCACCCTTCATTGATGACTTTGTGGTGCCTCCGGCTGAGTTGTCAGAATTTTTGCCCCGTCTCTATCAGGCCCTAGATGTTTACAAAGGCGAGCTCACTTACACAATTGCCGGCCATGTCGGTGATGGTAATTTTCATATTATTCCCTTAATGAATTTGAACCAAGAGAGATCTCGGGAGATTATCAAAGATTTGTCGGTAAAGATTTACGAATTGGTCCACGAGTTCGGTGGCTCTATTACCGGGGAACATAATGACGGCATTATTCGTACCCCTTTCATTAAAATGCAGTACGGCGAAGAAATTTGTCGGCTATTTGAACAAACCAAGAAAATCTGGGACCCAAAAGGTATTTTTAATCCCGGCAAAAAAGTCGGAGGCACACTCGAATATGCTTTTAGTCACATCGTGAAATCATCCTAATGATTATGTTTAAAAAAGAAAACACAGTTATTGTTGTCTTGGTTGTAGTCGCTGTCATTTCTGGTGGTCTAGCCCTTTGGTTTAACGAGATAAGTTTCGAGAGGGGACAAATTGCTTGCACTATGGAGGCTAGGCTTTGTCCGGACGGTTCATATGTTGGTCGGGTTGGACCTAAATGTGAATTTAGCCCGTGTCCTTCTTCGGCGGATAAGGAAACTAAAGGCTGGACCACTTTTACTGATCCGGCCGGAGCCTATTCTTTTAAATATCCGGCCGACTGGCCAACCGATTATGTGGCGACAGTTGATTGGCCGCCGAAAGTTAATTTTATAAGCGGGCCATTTACCTGTACCGAGGGTGGTTCACAAATCGCTCGGGCCGGAGAGACGGTGAAGAAATTAATTGCCGGACGAGAATATTGCATCACCAAAGAAGTCGAAGGTGCGGCGGGGACCATGTATATCCAGTATGTGTACGCGACGGAGTTTGGCGATCGCACGGCCTATTTTACTTGGACAATGAGGCAACCACAGTGTTTGAATTATGACCAGCCTAGACAAGGGGAATGTCTGGATGAAGAAAATGCTTTTGATCCGGATAGTCTGATGTCTCAAATTGTCGGGACATTTAAATTGAATCAATAATAAATTAAAAAACTCCGTCACCTGACGGAGTTTGAGTTTTTTAGATGCTTAAAAGCATCTGGTTCGGCCGTTTCCACCTAAAGTGGATTGTGCGACCATCTTTAATTTCGGCATAACCCCGCCGTCTGTAGAGAGGTGGGGAGATGAAGCACTCGAAGATGTGCCGGTGATAGGCTGCGAAGAGATTGGGCCACTTTTCCGAGGGGACTACCGGCCGGGTTTCAATCTTGAAGATTTCGGATAGCTGGTAGAGGCTCGGATCTCGGAAATTGAGCTCCTCGGCTAGACAGCGTCTGGCAGTTTCAATGGGAATTTCTCTGCGTCCCATCGTCTCACCGATACCATCAAAGGTGTCTCTGTGCAGAATACTGCCGTCAGGGAATTCCTGACGATCCTCGTAAAGTTCGAAGGTTCGTCCACGACTTTGGTAATAAACTAAGACCATAGCGACATTTACATCAAGTACCAGCCTAGACTCTTCAGGACGAAAGAAAAGCTGGTCGCGTTTATGATGGTTGAGTAGGTCCGCAAAACTTCTGGCGGTGCCATGTCCCCATACATCAGTCGAGATGCCGTAGGTCTGAAGTAAGTCAGAAATGGCCCCTTGAGAGAGTAGCTGATCTCTCGGTTCGGCCACCAATTCGGCAGTGGGCATACTTATCCTTTCTCGGTTGTCGGCGCGCGGAAACTTCCGGCCAATTTTGCCATTTCAGCTTTGCGCCTGACAGTTATGAGGGCGGGGATGGCAAGGGCGCGGAAAGAATTTCTTCCCGAATTGAATGTGCCAATTTCACGGCCCTCTTCGGTTTGTTGAATTGCAAATTCCAGTAAACAAAAAGCGTCATTGAAATACGCCTTCATAGTGGAGTGGCCTAATCTTCTTCGCGTGGCTTCAAGAGTTGCGGCCTCTTCGTCGCTTATTACGAGCTGTAAACGAACCATAATTGAACCTTTCGCTTTTTAAGGTGATTCAGTTTCTGGCCGAATGATACCACAAATAATTCTCCAGTCAAATTGCGGCCGGCAATAGGACTGGACAAAATTGTCTAAGTATGCTATAAGGGTAATGGAAGTACTACATAAAAGAAGAAAGGAAAAAAATGACAAACTGTAATCAGTTGGGGGAGTTAACGCCCTCCGGCGCCGGTATTATTATGAAGGAGATGGTTCGCCGGGCAATCGTGACAATCCGCAACCAGAGGCAAGTTTTTGAAGTTCAGACCAAGGTTGGCCACAGTGGGCGATTGGATGACATACTGACCTCGGCCGATAAACTGGCTCAGCTAATCTACCTCCGTTCAATTCAAGAATGTTTCCCTGGCTTTGGAGTCATTGCGGAGGAAGACGGTTTGAGAATCTTGCCTTCTAGCTGTGTGGCCAAGCTCGCCTTCACAGTCGATCCACTTGATGGGACTAAGGCTTTTGTTCGCCGTCAGTCACATGGTGTCGGGACAATGATCTCGCTCTTTTGTGACGATGGATTCCTGGCGGCCTATGTCGGTGACATCAATACCCAGGAAATCTACGGGTTTCGTCCTGGTTCACAAAATGTCCATCGGATTGATGAGTTTACCAATAACGAGACTTTGACTATCCAGCCTAAGCCACTCAAGAAGCAGTATGTGATGCTCCGTGATCCTGAAGTTGCTTACGGTTCGGTTTTGACTCGGAGACTCATCAATTCCGGCTTCAAAAGTCAGATTATTGACGGTGGCAGTATTGGAATCTGGCTGGCCAGGTTGTGGAAGGGCGAAGTTGGAGCGGCCCTTGTTCCATCTGGAGTGGAAACTCCTTGGGACGCCAATCCGGTGAATGCCATCTCCCAAGCGCTTGGCTTTGTGCACATCAAGCCTTGCCCGGATAACTTGAGTTGGGAAATCTGCCCGATTCAGCCGATTACCAAAACGCAGCGTCGCGAGCATGACCTGGTGATTGTGCACCAGTCCAATGTGGATGAAGTCATGTCTGTCAGTTTGTAAAGCGTACCTCGAGCCGGCTGGAAACAGTCGGCTTTTTAATGTAAAAAACGCCTCGCAGAAAACCTGCGAGGCGTTGTAAGGACTTTTGTGCCACTACTTCGACGTTTGTCGAACCTTCCGGTACTCCCGGAGGCAGTCCATCGTCGACGAATCGACTCCGTAACCGCCGTATGACATACCCTCAACCGCGAAGAGGGCACCGCCGAAGGTTCGGTCTCGGCCGAGGTGAAGCGATTCACCCTCTTCCGGGATCCGACCGACCCAACGGACAAGCGGAACCGAGATGGTCCGGAAGCGGTTCTTCAGAACCAGGCATTCCAGATCGGGCGAACCCTCGAAGCCGTCGAGGATTTTGGTGGTGGCGATGACTTTGTAGCTCGCTGCCTCGACGTAGAGGTTATCCGAGATGACTCGGAATTGCCCCCGGATTTCCTTGGCGAATTCCGTCCAGGATTTCAAGCTTTTGATTTCCTGTTCGTCACCCTCTTTGGGGTAGACGAAATAGGCCGAGTCGGCGTCGATCCGATACGCCGTGATTTCCAACTTTGTGAGTTCTCCATCCGGCGCGAAGTGTGCCAGCATCTGAATGGCCGGGGTCTTGCCGGTCTGCTTCCAGATCGTGAGGACCTGGCAGATCGAGTTGTTATTGGCCAGGATCGTTGGCTCGACCGAGAACGACCGCCCCGTCGGCGGTGCCGGTTGGGCGTAGGCAATCGTGGTGGCAATGAGCAGAGAGCAGAGGAGCATCAGTTTCTTCATCTTTTTCCTTTTGGTTTGAGCTGGATTTTGTCGGTTATTTTTGGGTTTTCCAGCTTTCTATGTATATTATATCAAATTTAAACCAGATTGTCAATACACGCAAAATCCCTTAGAATATGAGCTTTTGCGTGATAAAATTCTAAGATGACAATAACCTATGAGGATTTTGAAAAGGTGGATATTCGGGTTGGAAAAGTGATTCAGATTTCTGATTTCCCGGAAGCCAAAAAGCCGGCTTTTAAGTTGAAGATTGATTTTGGCCCAGAAATAGGAACCAGGGTTTCCAGTGTCCAAGCAGTCGGTCCGCATACCAAAGATGAACTTCTGGGGAAGTTGGTTTGTTGTGTGATAAATTTCCCGCCTAAAAGTATTGCCGGTTTTCAGTCGGAGGTGTTGACTCTGGGTTTTAAAAATAATTCCGGTCTCGGCTGGGTCCTGGTCTCGCCACTTAAAGATTCGGTCGATCCTGGTAGCAAATTGGCCTAGTGAAAATCTTACTTGCTGTTAAAATAAAATTGTATGATTGAGAAAATTGCACAACCGGTAGGACTTGATTTTGAAAGTCAATTTGTCAGACGCGAGCAGGTTGAGACTGCCGGCGGCACGGCCGAAGTTTTGGACTTAGAACCTGAAAACCCAAAAGAAGAGACCCCTGTCTTTTTTGCTCCCGGTTGGGGTTGCAACTCTGAAGTTTACAAGTTTGCCTTGAAAGAAATTTTTGATAATGATCGGCGGACAATTACCGTCAATCATCCGAGAGTTGGCGGGCAAGCGCCGATGGATTTTAGGCATGCCAGATTGTCGCCGGATTTTCCTAAAAATGAGGTTCGCAAGGCTCTGACAATTCTCGATGTACTCAAGGCCGAAGGTGTCGAAAAGACTGATATGATTATGCACTCTGAATCAGCGATCAACGGAATTATCGCTGCGACACTTGAACCGGAAAGATTTCGCAACTTGGTTTTGTTTGCGCCATCCGGTCTTATTGGCAAGGATACTTTTCCCAGATTGCTCCAAGGTTTTTTTGAGCAAGGAAAAGGCCGGGCGGAATCGATGAAAGAGTTTCCAGTGACGGAAAAAGAAAAATGGGCGGCGGAAACCGCACTGCGCGAATCAGTTAAATATGCTCTCAAGAATCCTCTGCGCGCCACGATGGAGGCGATGGATATTTCGGAGACTCAAATTGATGAAATGCTCCAGGCTCTGCGTGAGCAGGGAATTGGCATTGTGGTCATGGCGACTGTCGATGACCCGGTCTTTCCGATGGAATTGGTGCAAAAGGCGGTGGATACTAAAAAAGTTGATGGTTTTATTTCGTTAAAAGGTGGCCATGGCGCGATTGGCGAACACCCTGAGAGATATGTGGCTTTGGCACTAAAGATGCTCGATGCCTTGAAAGCTAAGGCGGAAAAGTAAAATCTTGCTTTTGTGCTAAAATGTGCCCATGTCTGACATGCTCCAGAAATCGCCTAAAAAGGCCTTATTTTGCATTAGTTCACTTGGCCTAGGTCATGCAACCAGAACCCTGCCGATTGCAAAGATCTATGGGAAGACCCACGAGCTTCATGTTGTCTCAACTGGCTCGGCCTTAGCTTTTCTTAGGCAGGAACTCGCTTCAACCGGGGCAGTTTTTTATGATTTTCCCGATTATCCGCCAATTGAAAGAGGACGAGGTCTGAAATTTTATCTTTATTTCATTTTTGACTCCCTCAGGATTTTTGGTGTCATTCGCCGAGAGCATCGTTTTGCTTTCGACCTGGCCAAGAAAAATAGTTTTGATTTTATTATTTCTGACGGTCGCTATGGCGCCTATGTCAAAGGAACGCCGTCCTTTTTAATTTCACATCAGATCAGTTTTGTAGCGCCGGCTTGGTTTCGGCCATTTACATGGATTTCCGATCTTTTCAACTACCGGCAGTTTAGGAAGTTTGATGAGATCATAATTCCTGATTACGAAGATCCTAAATTTAGCCTGGCTGGCCGTCTGTCTCATCATCCGATGCTTAGAAAACTTAAGCATAATTTTGTCGGTGTCCTCTCGTCGATTGAGAGGGTGGAGGTGACCGAAGAGGTCGACTATCTTTTTACTTTGAGTGGTTATTTACAGGAACACAAAGAGCCGTTTCTCAAAGAGCTTTTTGCTGAGGCCGAGAATTTGTCTGGGCAAAAAGTTTTTGTCCTTGGTAAGGCGGAAGTCGGAGTTATTACTCCAGAAGAAAAATCTGCCGAGATTACGGTTTATCAGAATGCCACCGGCGATTTGCGCGCCAGGCTTTTCAGTTCGGCCAGGTTTATAATTTCCCGAGCCGGTTACAGCACCATTATGGATTTGGCGGAATTGGAGAAGCCGGCTTTTTTGGTGCCGACACCGAATCAGACTGAACAAGAATATTTGGCCAAGCATCATTTGAGGCAGGATAATTTTCTTTTCCCGCCCGCCAAGCTCGGCGACCTAAGTGGTACCTCGAAGCCGGCTATCAAAGTGCCTTGGAAAACAGCCGAGTCGGTAAGGCGAGTGAAGAAAATTGTTGACAGTTATTTCCGACAGCCGTTCTTTTCGATTATTGTTCCGGCACACAACGAGGAGAAGTATCTTGGTGATACTCTGACGCATCTGAAGTCTTTGGACTACCCCAAAAATCTTTATGAGGTAATCGTGGTTGAAAATGGTTCAACTGATCGAACCCTTGAGATTGCCCGCCGCTACGAAGGTGAAAATATTAAGGTTTGGCAAATGACAGGGAAGGGAGTTTCTCGGGCGCGGAATTTCGGCTCCGATAAGGCGAATCCGGAGAGCGATTGGCTGATTTTCCTTGATGCGGACACTGTAATAGAGAAGCCACTTTTGCTTGAAATTGCCAAGCATTTAAAGGCTAATCAACAAACTAATTTCTCAATTGGTACGACCGAGGTTGACCCGCTCGGTGACCTTAGGCTGAAAGCCAAAATTTGGTTTTGGATATATAATCTAGGGCATCGCCTTACCAAAACCTCCTTTGCCGTTCAGATTTTCAAGGCCAAACTTAAAAACCAGGTTCGCTTTGATGAAACCTTGACCTTGTCAGAGGATTTGAAATTTATCAAAGATGCTCAGGCTTTTGGGAAATTCTTTTATCTGCCAACTCGAAGTGTTCTGACTTCAACGCGACGGTTTGATCGAGTTGGTTGGTTAAAATTATTTATTGAGTGGAACTTCCAGGCTATTTTTATTCCGGAGCAGAAGAAGCAAAAAATGCAATACAAAGTAATACGTTAATTTAGATGGACTTTCTCGATTCAATTTTGACGGCAATCGGAGCTTTTATCGGCGCGCACACCGTGCTCACTTACGCCATCCTTTTCTGGGGCTCATTTTTTGAAACCTTAATCGGCATCGGCTTCTTTCTCTATGGTGAGCTGATTTTTATTCCAGCCTCGCTCTTGGCCGGTGCTCATGTATTAAATATTTGGTTGGTCAGCTTTTTCCTGATCGCCGGTGGAATTGCGGGGGATAGCGCCAGCTTTTTCATTGGTCGCAAATATGGCGTTAAGCTCTTCAAGGAGGAGCACCGCTTTCTGAATCATACTAATAGGGCCAAAGGTGAAGAGTTTTTCAAAAAGTATGGTGATAAGGGAATCTTCCTGGCTCGTTTGCTTGGTCCCTTGTCCTGGATCACACCTTTTTTGGCCGGAATTTATGCGGTGCCCTACAGTCGTTTTCTAAAGTACAACATTCCCGGAGTTTTTGCCGGCATCGGAGAATTTCTCATTGTTGGTTATTTCTTCGGCAGCCGTTATAAAGAAGTTTTATCCTTCATTCAGACTTATGTCGCGATCATCATTTTTGTAATTTTGGTTTCGGCAGCGGTTTATCTGATTGTCAAAAGAAATTATCCGCAACTTTTGGCTCAGGTTCGTAATCTTTGGCAATATGAAAAACGCAAATTGTTCAAGAGTGTTTTAAAACATATGGCTGCAGTTATTCTGATTGTGTTTCTGATTTATGTTGCTTTCCTTTACATCCTATTTTTTGTCGAAGGTGGAACTAATAATCAACCGACGAGGACTAATTTGCCGATTTTTATGGCACTTAACGAACTTCAAAGTGAGACTAATTTTCTGGTATTTCGAGACGGTGCCAAACAGCCGGTCCAGCCGGTGAATGTGATAATGGTTTTGAAAGGTGATGTCGAGGACCGTTTTCAAAATAATAACTGGCTCAGAGATGTGCTGTTTTCTGAAGCCAACCTGACGGCCAAAGCCTTTATTAGACTTTGGCGGGATCATGAGCCACCAGTTTCTGATTTATTCCTGGACGGGTACCCGCAGGAATTGGCGTTTCAGGAAAAGACTCAATCATCCTTGCGTCGTTTACATATTCGCCTCTGGCCGATTGGTTTTCTGGAAAATCAAGAGACTCGAGTCTATTTAGGTTCGGTGAGCAGCGATGACGGTCTAAGCCTGGCAATCTACAATCATTTTCCGGTGCCATTTCATCAAGTGAGTCCAGATGCCGATTCGGCAAGAGATGCGATTGCCACTGCCTTTTTGGGCGATCTAGCCTTGGCGAGCAGTACCTATGAGACTTGGGGTAAGGTTGTTGCCAGTACCAAAGACGATGAACAGGCGTATTTTACCGATGGACGAGTTTTATTGCTTCAGTTTAAATAATCAGTTTGGCAATTAGACAGGCCTCATCCCCGGTTGCGGCTTTTTGATTAGGGAAGAGGATTTGGCTATTTCTGCCGGCCCGATATTTAAGATTTCCACTGGTGGCAAAAATTGTGCCAGCCTTTAGTAGGGCACAAGTGTAATAAGTTTTTGAGAACTTAAAATTCGCGCTGTCTTTGCAAACCCTTTTTTGCAGTTTTGAATAAATCTGGCGCTGGCGAGGTTCTTTTTGTTGCCGACTCTTTGTGGCTCCGTAGTATTCCAAAAACTGCCTGACGGATTTTATGGCTAGGGGTAAATACTTTTTGGCCTTAGAATTTGGACCCAATTCCAAGCAGATTGCGGGTTTACCCAAAGATCGCATATAGCCATCGGTCGAGCCGATGTCAAATTTGTCCCAACCGGAGATGACAAACTGAAAGTCCATTTTTCGGGCTAAGTCGTAGGAATCTTTTTCGCCAATAACAAAAGGCGAACCCTTCCTGTCGCTGAAGGCGTGGAGATCTAAAAAAGCATCCGCCTTGTCTAAAATGCGCATCAGAGTCCGGGCTCGATTGTCCTCGTAAGATTTCCCGCAGTTATTAGGCAAGCAGGAACGGTTCAGGTCTTTCTTGATTTTTCGAGTGTTGGCGAGAATAGCCTCGGGATTGGCATAGACAAAATAAACCGTGCCGAATTCTATTTCGATTTTAGGAATAATTTTATCAAGTGCCAGTACGCCGACTTTTTCATTGCCGTGAACGCCGGCAAAAACCGCCAGGGTTTTGCCGGGCTTTTGTCCCTTTTTGATGAAGATAGTTTTTTGATATTTCATATTTTTTTCAGCGTCCTAATTATTAAGTAAGGCGCTGGAGAAAATGGGGAAGGACTGAACCTTCCCCGTGTGCTTACAAGGAACTAATGAAACTGTCGAGCATCTCCCAGTTCTGCCAAACTGCTTCATCTCTGCGTCTAGCCAAGGTTCGGATTTCAATGCAGAGGCGATTATTGTAGCGCCTGAGCCTAAAGTTCCACCAAACCGAGCGGAGGAACAAGTCGATATCTTGGTCGGCTTTCTCAAATGGCACCAACTTGCCATTTACAACTACTTCATGCTTGGCCAATTTATCCACGTAGTCTTCAATCGACTCCGGTCTCACTACTCCGTACCGATCAGACCGGTATCCGGCCTTTGAAGTGGCGATATATTTTCGCCAAAGTTCCTCCTGAGGATAAGGATTAGATTCGAGAATGTGTGGCCTGAATTCGGCCAAACTGTTGATGAGCCGGATCGCATGATTCGGGTCGTTTGCTTCAATAGTAAACTGTACCGAAGCGGTTCTGGCGAGTAGGGCGAGTGATTCTCGTCCATCGAGCTTAAGCCACGAAGCATCTCTTTCATCTGGGATGATCAAAAGATCCTCGTCTGTCTCAATGATGGGCTGAGGCAGAGGATAGATGCCGTAGCGTCTCGTGACTCGATATAGCTCTTGGATTGTCCTCAGTGGAGGCGAATAGGCACATGTGTGAGTAACTGGCAAAGTGGCCAGTTCGATATTTTGCCGGCCGAGTTCATAGAGCAACTTGTTGCCGTCTTTGGTAATTTCAGCAATAAGTTGACCTTTAGTTTTACTCAGCGACCAACCTTGCGAAATTAATCTCTTAAATATCGCTTGGGAGGCGGCCAGGGTAATCGGTTGCGAGGCTCCATCCACGAAGTGCGTCTCAATTTCGGCGCCGACGAAACATCGCCGGTCCGTCTCGAGCCCTTTGGTGAAGTAATCTAACAGGTCCGGCTTCTTCATTGCTGATCCTTTCAAGGAACTATGTTGGTTGTCTACTTTAGGTTGAGCCAGGCCAGACAAAATAGCCCTCTCCAAGGTTGGAGAGGGCTATTTTCATTTTTTAAATGCAAAAATGTTAAGACAACCCCCTCCCGGCTTGGATAGAGTTGTGATGATGGATTCGACCGATAACAGTTTTGTAGCCGCGACCCTTACCTTTGAGCCACTTGGCGACTCGGGAAATTGTGGCCGAGCTTAAGCCGGTGCGTTCCTCGATAGCGGAATAAAAGGCCCCATTGGAGAGCATCTCGGCAGCCAAAAAACGCTTGGCAAATTCTTCGATTTCGGATTCAGTAAGCAGGTCGCGCAAAAAACGCTCGGTTTCGTCTCCGGTTTTTAGTGCCAAGATGGCTTTGACCAGTTGCTTATATTCGGTTGTATTCCAATCGACTTTTTTCATATTTGATCTGATAAGTACCACTTTAGTCTAGTAAAGCGCTTTAGTCAAGTAAAGTGGAAGTTCGGGTGTGGATAAGTGAAAAATATAAGAGTAAGCAAAGATAAATGAGAAATGAGATACAGGAGGCGGTGATAGGCCCGAGGAATCAATTTTTTAGATTTTGAGGGCAATTAAAAACCGCCCGAGACTTGTTTTGTGGGCTGTCCAAAATAAGTCTCGGGCGGGTGAGGGAAGTTAACTTCGCAAGATCAGGCCGAAGGCGACTCCGACCCAGAACTGCCAAGATAACTTCTTAAAGACCGTACTCACGATTTTCTTACTGCGAGCGCTGTACGCCCCACCACAACCGAAGGCTTTGGCGAAGAAGTAGCCGGCGCCCCACAACAAGAGGGTCGTGAGTAGGAAGGAAAGAACAACGGGAGAGTTAGCGTTCATGTCTACCTACATTATAGCAAAAAATGGAGCTTTTGTCAACTAACCTAGTAAGTAAAAAGGGCGCCCGGAGGGCGCCCTTGGAAATGCTTAGGAAAGACTGGCCATTTTGGCCAAATGAGCGGCCACGATCGGATCAGTGATGTCTCGGAGTTCTTGCCAAGTGAGACGTGTGCCGGTTAGTCGGGGTGAGCCACCGATAAGACTTGAGCCACTCCATCGGCTTCCTTCCGTCAGTCCCTCGGCCTGGTTGTAGGCTTCATAAAGTTCTTCAACCGGGAAGGGAGTGTACTGTGAGCGACGACCAACCGAGACCACATGCTTACCGTCAGGTCGCATTGCTACAAAACTGATGCAGGCGCACATACCCTGATTGAAGAGATGCTTTCGGGCTGTAGTGCCGCCTATTTCACGAATGATTTTGTAATACGGAGAGTTGTGCAGAATGTCACAGCGCAGGTCCGGTTCAATTTGCCCAGCCTGACCCATCATGAGATCGGTGATGCGACTCATCACGGCAAGCAGGTTGTCGTGGAGAGTCTGAGGCCCAGCCTTAGCCAATTCGCCAGACCTTCGCAAGTTGGTGTAGGGTTCGAAGACCCAGAAGCATTGTTTCGCTAAGTCGCTATCCAAATCAAGTGGGTAGGCACCACCAGTGATGTCCCACTTACTACTTAGGTTGAGTAGGCGGCTTATTGGCGGTACTGTTCTTGTCCCCTCAAGCAGTTTATGGTTGACGAGTTGCCAAGTCGCGAGGGAAGTGTCTTCATCGGTGTCGTTGAAGTAGATCTGGCCCTGTGGTTCGCCGTTGACCGCTAAGGCCTCCATCAAACCGGTCTTAATGGCAATCTCAACCTGCATGGCGGTTGACATGGTCGCGTCGCGCACGACGCCATGATGGTGATCAAAATTAAAGTGCAGAGTTTTTGGATCAAAACAAGGCGGGCCCTTGACCATTCCGTCTAAGGCGATTGACCGTGCCGGTGTGTTTGCTACGAACTCCGGCCAGGTCATTTCCTGTCTCGGCAAAGCTATCAGTTTAAAGGATCTGTTCATAATCTATTCCTTTCTTGACTCAAAATACTTGAAATAGGTGAAAAGTCAACGCCAGTTGACTTTTCACCCAAATTTGATATAATCCGCGAAGAAACCTCAAAAAAGGAAGTACTATGAAATATTCAGAATTGTCTGAATCTGGCAGGTCAGATCTCGAGCAAGTCAATCTCTACAAATTAGCGATGGATGTGGCCAAGATTCTTGACGGCCCCGATTTTACCGGTTTTGCTGGTGAGAAGGCTGGCGACTACGAGAAGCGACGCGCCGCTGACGAGCGAATCAAGTTTTTTGACTTGTTTTGCGCCGTCTTCACTAAAGCTGGTTTACCCCTTCCGCCATTTGAGCCGATTTTTGTGGAGGAGTTTCAGGACGAACCTTCGGAGAAGATTCGTACGGTGATGGAGCGGCTTACCACCGAGATTGATAAATTGGCACCGAAAGCTCGTAAGCTTGACGAAGTGTTGATTGCGGGAATTGCCGGACTTTTCGCATCCTTTCCGCATCTTTGCTCCGATTACGGTTCGGTCAGCGGGGCCGATTTGCTCCGGCTCGTTAACAGGCTTTTGATTCTGAATGACCTGAAGCCGATCCGGCCTGATTATTCTGATTGGAAGCCCGGTCCGGCTCTCGCCATGTCGAACACCTCGCAACCAGTTCGGGTCCTCATCTTTGACGATGACCGTACCGAAATTGCCAGAACTCTTGTCGGGTTGGTAGGCTGGCCTGGTTTGGACTTGGTGTCATTGCAATATCGTCCAGGCGTAGGTAGTCGCCGTGGTGATGTTGATGCCAAAGTGGCCGCGATGCAAAAAGCAGCCGAGTCCGTCATCGCACTTGATCCGGATGTGGTTTTGATGGATCAAGGTCTTGTTGATTTTGAAGGGTCGCAACTGATCCCTGTCATTCGACAGATTGCGACGAAGGAAATCATCTTTGTTGCCAACACTGGCGGCGAGGACGTTGATTTGCGACGGGCAGGGGCTTACCCCAACTGCGGGAAAGGCCAAAAACTGGATGGCCTACGTGGTGCCCTGCATTCAATTCGGACGGCGGCTCAGTTGTCGGCGCTTTGAACCGAGCTTGCCCCACACGCATGTGCGCGTGTGGGGCTTTTTTATGCTACGATTTGGTTATGGAAAAGAAAAAGATGACTAGAACAAAGGAATCAGGGACTTCTTGGAGTCAGGTTGCAAATTGGTATGACCAAGTTCTTAATGATCCGGACTCTTATCAAAGCCAAGTGATTTGGCCTAATTTGAAGAGGATATTGGGAGAGGTCAAAGGACAGAAGATGTTAGATTTGGCCTGTGGTCAAGGATTTTTTTCATTTGAAATCGCCAAACTGGGCGCTTCGGTTGTGGGGGTGGACATCTCTTCAGAACTAATTAAAAAGGCGCAGATGGAAAGTGAAAAGGCTAATCTAGGAATTGATTTTCAGGTGGCGCCGGCCGATAAACTGGATTTTCTTCCGGCCGGACTTTTTGATACGGTGGTAATGGTGCTCGCGGCGCAAAATATCAAGGAGCTGGATCGAGTTTTTGTCGAATGTGCCCGGGTTCTCAAAAAGTCCGGCCGCCTCATCTTGATTCTAAATCACCCGGCTTTTCGAGTGCCTCAGTTCTCTGATTGGCATTTCAATGAACTTACTAAAGTTCAGGGTCGAATAGTTGATAAGTATTTATCCGAAGCACAGATTGAGATTAAGACCCATCCTGGTCGGGAGAACAGTTCGCAAACAATCTCTTTTCACAGGCCACTTCAAGTTTATTTCAAGTGGCTCGCTAAAAATAGTTTTGCCGTAGTTCGGCTGGAAGAGTGGATTTCTCATAAGAAGAGCCAGCCGAGTGCTTTGCGCGTAGTCGCCGAGGACAAAGCCCGGAAAGAAATCCCAATGTTTATGTGTTTGGAAGCTAAGTTGTTAAATTAATATTACTCTGACTAAATAAAGGGGCGAGTGGGGCGATGGAGGAGTCGCCACGATGGCAATGGGGTTTGCCAAAGTCGGACCAAGACAAGGATTCAGGCCAAAAGTGATATAATTTTGCTATGTCGGCTTACTCTTGGTATTCACAACTCATCAAACCCTCGTGGGCGCCACCTTCATGGCTTTTTGGCCCAGTTTGGACTTTTCTCTATGTTCTAATCGCAATTTCCTATGGCACAGTTTTCTATAAAGTTTTTACTAAGCAATTACCGGCTATTGTTGCTTTGCCTTTTGTCCTCAATCTGATTTTTAATTTCGCTTTTACGCCAATCCAATTTGGTCTCCAAAATAATTATTTGGGAGCAGCCGACATTTTATTGGTACTCGGAACTTTGATTTGGGCCATGATTGTGATTTATCCACATTTTAAGTGGATTACTTATCTTCAAATTCCATACTTAGTTTGGGTTCTATTTGCAACAGCTTTGCAACTTACCATAACCTTTCTCAATCGTTAGGCTTTCTATTTGGCTCAAAATGGGATACTCTATGGGCCCATGGCTCAAGATGAAGTAATATTTCGATTCGAAGATGTCAGTTTTGAATATGGTCACAACAAACCCATCCTAGATGAGGTCAATTGCTCTGTTCGTCGTGGTTCAAAAATCACGATTATGGGGCAAAATGGCGCCGGTAAAACTACGATTTTTGGTTTAATTTCCGGAGTCTTGAAGCCGGAATCCGGCAAAGTCGTTGTCGGTAATGGCGTGACTATCGCCGTTTCTAGACAGGTGGTGCCGCGCGACGAACTTGAGCTTTCCGTTCGGGAGTTTTTCCTAAAATGTTTTCCTAAAAAAATTTATGATATTGATCCCAGGATTGATGCGGTGCTTGAGGTTGTAAACCTGAAAGGTCATACCAAAGTTCATGATCGAATCATTAAAAGTTTTTCCGGTGGCCAGCAGGCTCGGCTACTTTTGGCTTCAGCTTTAATCCAAAATCCAGATCTTTTGCTTTTGGATGAGCCGACTAATAATTTAGATAAAGCCGGCATCCTTCATCTGACCGAATTTCTCAAAAATTATGAGAAGACAGTTATTGTAATTTCTCACGATGCCGAGTTTCTTAATGCTTTTTCAACCGGTGTGCTTTACTTGGATATCTTTACTCGCCAGCTGGAACAGTATGTGGGCAATTATTTTGACGTGGCCGAGCAGATTACTGCTCGGGTGGAAAAAGAAAATCGCAAAAATGCCCAGCTGGCCAAGGAAATTCAAGAGAACAAAGACAAGGCCAACTTTTTTGCCAACAAAGGTGGCCAGATGCGCTTGGTAGCCAAGCGGATGCGAGAGAAAGCTGAGGAACTTGAGGAGTCCAAGGTTGACATCAGGCGCGAGGATAAAACTATCCGCCCTTTCACCATCCCGACTCAATCGGATTTACTCGGTGACATTTTGAAAATCACAGCTTTCTCAACCATGAGTCCTAAAACTCACAAATTACTTTCTCGCAAAACCAATATCACTTTGCGTCGCAATCAGCACTTACTTTTGCGAGGACCAAACGGTATTGGCAAAAGCACCTTGCTCGAATCGATTGCCAAAGGTGAATCAAAAGGGGTGACCATTATGAGTGGAGTTAAAGTCGGCTATTATAGGCAGGATTTTTCGACCCTCAATTTTGAAGATACGGTCCATGATTCACTGCTGTCAGTGATGGATAAACACATTGAGGAGGTGATGCGATCGACAGCCGCCGGTTTTTTAATCAACGGGGAAATGATCAAGAGTAAAATCGGCAGTCTCTCGGAAGGGCAGAAGGGACTGGTGGCTTTTGCCCGTTTGGTTTTACAAAAACCCGGTCTTTTGATTCTCGATGAGCCGACGAATCATATTAATTTTCGTCATATTCCAATTATTGCCGAGGCGCTTGATAAATATGGGGGCGCGATGATTTTGGTAAGTCACGTGCCAGATTTTGTGAGCAAAATCCGGATTGACGAGATTCTTGATTTAGAAAAATAGTTGGCTATAGATTTAGGCCAGAGAGAAAATCAGCCAGTTCTCTGCCGGCGAGCTCTCTTACGGTGCCGGATTTAAGGGAGCCGAGCTTGATATTCATAATGCGGATACGTTTGAGGTCGACGACTTCGTTGAAAAGGGCCGAGACCATGCGCCTGACTTGGTGGGTCTTGCCTTCGGTTAGAATAATGCGAAACTTTTTTTCGCCGATTCTCTCGGCTTTGGCCGGTTTGGCAATTTCGCCCTCGATTTTCAAACCACTGGCGATTTTCTCTTCAAAATTACTGCGCAGAGGTTGCGCGGTTGTGACCTCATACTCTTTGTCATGTTCAAATTTTGGATTAAGCAGGCGATCAGTCACTCGACCGTCGTTAGTCAAAATGATGAGTCCGTGCGAGTCTTTGTCTAGTCGACCAATTGGGAAAATTTTTAGCATTTGCAATTCCTTGGGTAAGGAACTTATGATGTCGAGATCTCTTTTGCCGTGTCTTTCCGGTTCGGCTCCGGTCGGCATGCCAATCGGTTTATTGAAGGCAAAGTAGGCGAATTTCGGAGCGGTTTTGCCGCGATATTTTACCTCGACGGTATCGGTTTCATTCACCCTGTCTCCGAGGACGGCGAGACGGCCGTTGATGAAAACTTTTTTGGCTGAAATGATTTCGTCGGCACCGCGGCGGGTGGAATAATTTTTTAAGGCGAGGTATTTGTTAATGCGCATAGGAAATTGCGCCGGATTATTATTCGGGTTAGCCGGGGAAGGCGGGTTATTTTGTCGGCGGTGATTGTCGGGGGATTTTCTCATGATTCGCAGTGTAGCATTGCAGTTCAAAATTTACTAATGGAAATTTAAAGCCCCGCAAAACAGTTGCTGTTTTGCGGGGCGGAGCTTTCTCAAGACAGAAGATACCCGACGGCATCTGTGGCACTGTATGAATCATCTGCCTTGGTCATCAATTTTCGCAAGAAACTGACATCATCACCCAAGGTGACAATCGGTATTTCGTCGTCACTCAATCCGGCGGTGGCGTAGAGACCGTTGCAAAGACAGCCTCGTCCGGTAGTCTCGGCCAGGTCACCACCTTTGCTCACAAATCTTTCGATTGGTTCGCCAGGGCAACGATAGCCGATACTGCCATCAGGCCTCTCGTAGAGAATTGCTAGGGCACCTTGGTCGCAGACTCGCTCTCGGCTTTGGTAGGTAGCCAAGTCAGAGATAGTGCCATCAAGGAGAACAACCTTAAACGGAAATCCGGTCGGGGAAATCCGCATGTCGGTTCGCACCTGTAGCTTGCCTTCGAACCCGAGCTCACGAATTTTTTGCCTGATGTCGGGTCGCATGCCGGATTGTTCGCAAAGAGCAAAGATACTGCCGGCTTGAATTCCGGTTGCTCCGACAGATTTAGCCCATTTGAGTTTTTCCGGTGAGGCGTAAGAACCGCCAATCCAGAATGGCAAACCAAGCTCGGCGATTTTGGCGTAGTTGACTACATCTTTTTCGCCGTAGGTAGGCTGGGGGACACCAGACTCGTCACGGATAATTTTTCTTGGTGGCGCATTGTGTCCGCCGGCGGTCGGCTCTTCGACCACGAAGCCCTGGACACTCCCTGGCGGCAACTTCTTGGTGAAGATTGTCGCCAGTAGGTTCGAGGCGATGATGGGAATGAAGCCGGGACGGCTGAGCTCTGGAAGTTTTTCACCAAAAAAGGCTTGAGGGTCAAAACTCATCGTGTATCCGGTAATCGTCTTACCTTCGACCGGGATGCGATAATTCAACACCCGATTTTCTGCCAGATTGGTCAGCACCTCCGGAATTTGAAGCGGGATGCCGGCACCCATGGTGACGAAATCCACACCGGCGAGCATGGCGCCCGTGATGGCGTAGATGTGCGGCATCGCAATCTTCTCCAGATAGTTGATGCTGACAGGGTTGCTGTGGCCTTCTTTGGCAAGCCAGACAAATGCGAAGTTTGCCGTTATTGTGGCGGCAATAATGCGGGACGAAGGTTGAATGCTCCAGATTGGGGCATTGCGATAAAGATCGCCTTTGCGAATGCCACCTTCGATAAAGTAGGCATCCAAAACTTCTTGGGCAATTTTGGGAAACGGGAAATGTTGGAGAGCGCGACGCAAGTGGCCGCCACAGTCGCCATCTTGGAGTTGATGGACCATTACTCTCTCCAAAGATACTCCGGAAACTGTACCGCGCTGTCCGAGCGCTGAAACTGCGCGAGCTAAGGGCCAGCTTGAGATGTTGAATCCCATGCCGCCTTGAATAATCGGCTGAGATATCGAGACATTCATAAGAGTCACTTTCTTTTAAGGAACTTTCAGATTACATCATAGCAGAGTGTCAAAGTTATGCGAGAAAATCGGGGGACAGGGTGGCTATTTTGACCCTGGCTTTGGGAGTGGCGTCCCTAGGGGAAAGGGTGTTAAAATACCGGGGTATCAATTAACAGTCTAAAAATATTATGGCAAAAGAAGCAAAAGCGAATTCGGCGTTTATGAAGCCGTTAAATGTTAGTCCGGAATTGGCAGCCGTTGTCGGTAAAGGTCCAATGCCTCGATCAGAGGTCGTTAAGGCTCTCTGGGTCTACATTAAAGGCAAGAATCTTCAGGATCCTAAAAACAAGCGAAACATCAACGCCGATGCCAACCTAAAAGCAGTTTTTGGTGGCAAGGCGGTTGTGAACATGTTTGAAATGACCAAGTTGGTTTCCAAGCACTTGTCCTAAGAAGTTGGGAGTGGGTAGTGGGTAGCAAGTAGTTGGGGAAAAGAAAGAAAAAACAAAAGACCGGCGCGCCGCGCGCCGGTCTTTTGTTTTGCTTGCTTTCATTCGCGTCTTGCGTATTATTGAAACAGAAACTGAACGAAAGGGAAACTATGAGAGAAGCCTTCTTGTTCACCAAGACTGATGTCGTGGTGGCCGAAAATTGCGCGGATCAGGATTTGAGGAGGGTGATTGCTCTCGCCATCGACCGGACGGTGATTGTTAAGACGCCGACGGTAATCGGCTCGGCGACAGTTATTGCCGATAAAATCATTACCTCGCTTCTTTTGGTTAGAGATTGTGAGATGGTTCGAGTTCGATTCTATCAAGGCAAGAGTGTGCCGGCGTTTGTGGTCAGGCGAAATCCGGACCTAAATTTGGCGGAGCTATTACCGACTGATCGAAGTCTGGAGGTCCCGAGCGCGCGAAAGCCTCTGGTCTCAACACCAAACCCGGACTTGGGAAAATTTGGAGCAATCGGAGACCCGCTTTTGGTAGTTAATACCGAGGCCGGAACCCATTCGGTCCGTGATGCTGGGGCACTCTATTCGACGAGAGTCTCCGGACGATTTGAAGAGTCCTGGAAAATCAGACCCAAAGCACCCAGAGGCTTAATTGGAGGGGGCGTTTGGGATCTTTCCGGAAGGTTTGTCGGGCTGGCAATCGGAGAAAAAATTCAACCGGACCCGGCGACTCTGCGTCTCGGTCATAGTCGATTCTCGGAACTGCAAGGCGAATCGGATGAGGGTGTCAAACTTGATCCGGCTGATTGTCCAATCCCGAGCGTCTATGCTCTGCGGGCTGGCTCGGTTCTGGATTTTGCCGAGTCATCCAATTAGCGAGTGACCCCTTACCTTAAGATAGGTAAGGGGTTTTTGATAAATTTGCTATTTTTCAAAAATAGTGCAGAATAGGTGAATTAGTACAATCCTAGCTTTATATCTATGGCAAATTTTAGACAAGGTGGAGGCAACAGGTTTGGTGATAATCGTGGCGGTTCGCGCTTTGGCGGTGGCGACCGTGGTGGTTTTCGGGGCGGTGACCGAGAAGTTAAGATGCACCAAGCAATTTGCGCGGAATGCCGAAAGAGCTGTGAAGTGCCTTTTCGTCCTACCAATGAGCGGCCGGTTTACTGTAAGGACTGCTTTATGAACAAAGGCGGGCCTTCGGGGGATAATCGTGGACCTCGACCAGATTTCAATAATCGCAGTTTCAGCAAGCCACAATTTGCTGGCAACCAAGGGGGCAATCAGGGTGGGGCTGATATTAAGCGTCAATTGGAAATGATTAATTCCAAATTGGACAAGCTGGTCGCGGCGTTAAGTCTGAATGCCGGACCCAAAGTGCCGGTTGTGAAAGAGGGGCTAAAGGAATCGGTTGCCGTAGCCACCAAAAGCGAAGCTAAAGACGTCCCGGTCAAGGCTAAAAAAACTGCCAGTAAAAAGTCAGCTAAGAAAAAGTAAATTGCCAGAAAACAAAAAACGCCAATTCGGCGTTTTTTGTTTGCCGGCTACTCTTTGAGCCAGGCGATGGCCTCGGTTTCAGTTGGGAAATTTTTTAAATTATCCCGTTCAGCCATTTCCTCAAGGATTTGTTGGATTAGCTCGTGGGTTTTGGTCCCGCCATAAGTTGCAGTCTTGTAGACGAAGGGCTTATCGGCTTTCATTAGTTCAACTAGGGCAGAGAGAATTTCTGGCGAGTTGTAGCCCTCAAGTTCTTGGATGTCGAGGAGAATCGCTATCGGTCGATTGGTTGGACAAGAGTGTTTTCGAGCCTGCTCGTTTAGCTCTTGTCCCCAAGCCTGAAGCGCCGGCAAATCACTAAGACCGAGCAGGCCGGAAGCGGTGGCTTTTACCACTTCACGCTCCGGAGTTAGCGGTTTAGCTTCTTCAACTGTTAAGGTCACTTTGTTCATTTAAGTCGGCTAAGTATAGCACGTGTCGAGCTGGTTACATTCGGCCGGTGTTAAGGGTTATAATTACCAAATGAAAAACTCCCAAATTTTGAAACCTGCCTTACTCCACGCATTCGGTGCTGTAGCCTACATCTATTTGGTGGCGACCTTTATGGGTAATGCCGAGTATATTTTGGGCCCTGCGCAAGAAACCTTAGGAGGGGTCCTTTTTCTGCTTCTTCTTGTGGTTTCAGTTGCTACGATGGGGATGCTAATTTTTGGTCGGCCAATCCTCTGGTATCTGGATGGGCAGAAAAAAGAGGCGGTTAGTTTGGCCATAGCCACAGTTTTGGTCCTCGTTTTAATAGGTATCCTGGTCTCGGTTATCTTAATTTTAAACTAAGGCTTAATCTCTAAATAACCCATAATCTAGGCCGTATTTAGGTTAGTAGTAAAATCGACTTGACAATTATATTGTTTTAGTATATACTTGTCAGCGTGTATTTATAGCACAAGAAACCAAGAGCCCAGCTCAATCGAAATTAAGCTTAGTTTCTATTGAGTTGGGTTCTATCGTCGAAGTTTCCAAATAAGCAAAAAATTCAAATGCAAGGAACAATCAAGACCTTAACTCCGAGAGGCTTCGGTTTCATCGCTCGAGAGGGCGAGACCAAAGACCTCTTCTTTCATTCAAAGGAATTGAAGGGTGTCACCTTCGAGGAATTGAAGGAAGGAGATACTGTCACCTTTGAAGTTGTCCAGGGCGAAAAAGGCCCGGCCGCTGTAGGTGTCTCACGAGCTTAATGCTCAACGAAAAACCACCCGAGTAAAATCAGGTGGTTTTTCGTTATAACGGTTTTTGTTGACAGCAAAGCTACTATTTGGTATAGTACTAGGGTAACTAAATCTCACGGTTTTTGTTGATTAATTATCTAAAAACTCTCGAGACGGACTCGTCGCCAATCACTTAAAGACGAGAGGTTATAGATAATCAATGCATCAGAAATCAAACAACAATAACGGCTACGGCCGAAACTCTTTTACTCGGCACGGCACCTCTAGGGCCGGGCAATTTTCTCGTTTCCGCGGTGGTGGCGGGGGTAATTTTGGCGGGCGTGGCAAAATGAGGGGCGAACACATCAACCCGGCGAAATTTATCAACAAAGCCGTGATTACCGAAGAGGTTGAACATTTCAAACCCGAGCACGCTTTTGAAGATTTTAAGATTGATCAAAAACTGAAACTGGCGATTGTCACCAAGGGTTTTAAGCAACCAACACCGATTCAAGACCGGGCGATCTCTCACATTTTGCAGGGTCGGGATGTCGTCGGTTTGGCTAATACCGGCACTGGTAAGACCGGCGCTTTTCTAATCCCTTTGATTAATAAGGTGATGCAAAATAGCAAGGAGCAGGTTCTTGTAATTGTGCCGACCCGTGAGCTCGCCATCCAGATTGATGCCGAACTCAAGGCCTTAACCAATGGTCTAAAGATTTTCTCGGTAGTTTGTGTTGGCGGGGTAGGCATCGGTTCGCAGTTAAGAGAATTGCGCTATCAAAATAATTTCATTATTGGCACTCCTGGGCGCTTGAAAGACTTAATTGAGCGGAAGGCCCTTCGGGTGGTTGAATTTAATACGGTAGTTTTGGATGAAGCTGACCGGATGCTTGATATGGGTTTTGTCAAAGATATGCGAGCCATCATGAATGGTATGCCGAAAACTCGCCAGACACTTTTCTTTTCCGCAACACTTTCAAGCGACATTGAAAAACTAATTACCGAATTTTTGCGTGAGCCGGTGCGAATTTCCGTCAAAACTGGCGATACTTCTAAAAATGTTGACCAAGATGTTATTAAAGTTGGTCTCGGCACCAATAAGCTCGAGATGTTGCACGATTTGTTAAAGCAGAAAGAATTCAGCAAGGTTCTAATTTTTGGTCGTACCAAACACGGTGTAGAAAAACTCTCGCAAGTCTTGGCCAAGAAAGGCTTTAAAGCGGAATCAATTCACGGCAACAAGAATCATTCTAAGCGCCAAAAAGCTCTTGGCCTTTTCAAGCAGAATCATATCCAAATTTTGGTGGCGACTGATGTGGCGGCTCGCGGTTTGGATATCCCCGATGTCAGCCATGTGATCAATTATGATATCCCGGCGACTCACGACGACTATGTTCACCGGATTGGTCGAACCGGTAGGGGTGATAAAAAGGGCAAAGCCCTAACTTTTATCGAATGAATCCCGTTAGAAATGTTTTGTTAAGAGGTACAGCACAAGAGTAAATGCTAAAAAATCTTAATCAAAATATTTCTATCGGTATTTTACGGAAACGCCCTCAAGTAAAACATTTAGTATGAACAACCGATTATCAAATTTAATAAATAGAAAATTGCTCCAGCCACGTGGATTGAGCGTTTCCTATTTCTAACGGGATGAAGCCTCACAAATTAAAAAATAATCTTTCAGTCTCTAAAAAACATTTTCAGCAAGACGGGAAATGGGTGGTTAAGCCGGTGAAAACCGTGATTTTGGTTTGCAGTTGCGGCAATAAATACATCAAGACTCGTCCTGACCAGGAGGCCTGTTTGCGCTGTCTGGTTGTTGTTAGGACTGCTTAAAAAACTCCAAAAATCTGGCCGGATCGATCGAAACGCCGCTAATTTTTATACTTAGATGCAAATGCGGACTTAAGGCGTAGCCGGTTTCACCACTTAGGCCAATTTTAGTTTCGCGGCCGACCAATTCTCCGGCCCTTACGTTCATTTTGGAAAGATGCATGTAATAAGAGACAACATCAAGACCATGATCAACAATTATGGTGTTGCCGTAGATTTCAAATTTTTTTGCTAACCTAACTATGCCGCGATTGATGGGATAGACGGCAGTGCCGACTGTGGCTTTGAAGTCCGTGCCTTTATGAGGGATTGAGTAGTAGCCGGTTTTTCTTAAGTAACCATAAATGTCGGTGATTTGAGGAGTGGGAACCGGATAACGGAAAGGCTGTGTCCAGTATCTCTTGCTAGTAGAAAAAATATTATTTAATATCAAATTTTCCTTGGTGAGGTTTGAGACCAAATTGTTTGCGGCTTGGGGCGTGTCGCCACCAAGTTTCTCCGGAATGCCGAGAGGAGCTTCAATTTTTTCTCGGGCTTGAACCTCGAAAGTTTTTTCAATTTTGGCACCGTTTTCAAGTACAACTTCAACTTTCCTTGGTCCGGCCCTGGCATAAAGGTCGATTGGAGCAAAGGCTGTCGGTTGTCTTTTAAATTCAAAAAACCAGAGTGATCGGTTTTCAAGTTTAATTCTCGCCACCTCATTGAGTCCGGCGTTTGAGACGGTAATCATTACCGGTTCGCCTTGAGCCGGTTCATTCGGAATGACGGAGATTGTCGGAAGTGTCGCCGCGGCCAGAACCGCGGCGCTCCCAAAGCCGAAAAATAGGACTAAGAGGCCGATGGCTACGAGATTTTTCATAAGTGAATTATAGCACCGCTTACCGGCAGGTTTTTATGGTAAAATTCTCTTATGTCCTACACCACAAACATTGTCAAAGCGACTGAAGAGAATGATAACTTTCGTCGAGTACTTTTTACTGGTGATAAAAGTCAGCTCGTGGTTATGGAAGTTCCGCCTGGCGGGGAAATCGGTGAGGAGGTTCATGCCCATGTCGAGCAAACTTTATTCTTTCTAAGCGGTGATGGTAAGGCCATTCTTGACGGCAAAGAAACTCCGGTTACTGCCGGTGATGTGGTCGTGGTAACCCCCGGAACCAAACATAATTTTGTGAATACCGGCTCTTTAGCCCTAAAGGTCTATACTGTTTATGCGCCAGCCAATCATTTGGACGGGCGAGTGCATCGGACAAAAGCGGAGGCGGATAAAGATGCGGATGATGAGGCTTTTGGCGAGGCCGTACGGTAGTTGCGGTGTTAGCCCAAGAAATTTTGACTTCGGGAGCATTTTCTGATATTGTTTAACCCCGCTTAATTGGCGGGACATTTAATTATGGAAATCAGAAATATTGCAATTATTGCCCACGTTGACCACGGCAAGACCACCCTTACCGATGCGATTTTGAGGCAGACTGGTGTGACAGGAGAGGGTGTCTCAATGGATTCAAACAGTTTGGAAAAAGAACGAGGAATTACCATTTATTCTAAGAACACCTCGGTTCCTTACAAAGGAACCAAAATTAATATTGTTGATACCCCCGGACACGCCGACTTCGGCTCAGAAGTCGAGCGGGTTTTGCGCTCAATCGACTCGGTGCTTCTGGTGGTTGACGCTCAAGAGGGTCCGATGCCGCAGACTCGTTTTGTTTTGAAGAAATCTTTGGAGCTAGGACTTCGGCCGATTGTTGTTATTAATAAAATTGATAAGCCGGCGGCTGATCCGCACCGAGCAGAGGAGCAAGTCCTTGAGCTTTTCCTGGAGCTGGGTGCCAATAACGAGCAGGCTGATTTCCCAGTAATTTATGCAATTGGGCGTTTGGGCATCGCCAAGAGAAAGTTAACCGACGAATCGAAGGATTTGACACCACTTTTGGATTTGATTTTAGAAAAAGTTAAGTCGGCTTCTGCGGAGACGGCCTCGACAACTTTGCGCCTCCAGTCGTTCAATCTTGGTTATGATAATTTTCTTGGCCGATTGGCGATTGGTAGAATTTACGAGGGGCACGCTAAGCCAAACCAGAGCGTCTTTGTTAAAAGGCCAACTGGCGAAACTCGTACCGGCCGAATCACCAAAGTCTTCAGTTTTAATGGTTTGCAAAGAGTTGAGACGGAATCGGCCGAGACCGGCGATATTGTGATGATTGCCGGCCTGCCGGATATTTACATCGGCGAGACTATTACTAATATTGAAAGTGTTGAACCTTTGCCGGCAATTGCAATTGATGAGCCGACAATTACTTTGAATTTTTTGGTCAACAATTCTCCTTTCGCGGGTCGGGATGGAAAGCTGGTCACTTCGCGCCAAATTCGCGAACGATTGGAAAGGGAGCTGGAAATCAATGTTGGCCTGAAAGTCGATTTTTCCTCCGGTGACACTTTCAAGGTTTACGGCCGAGGTGAACTCCATATTGCGATTTTGCTGGAAAATATGAGACGCGAAGGTTATGAAGTCCAAGTCTCAGAACCGCAAGTCATTATTCGCGAAGAGAACGGGGTGAAGACCGAACCTTTTGAGGAGGCGGTGGTTGATGTGCCGAGCGAATATCAGGGTGTGGTTATTGAAAAGTTAGGCAAGCGCGGTTTTATTATGGTTGACTTGAAAATTCACGGCAACACTTCACGTATGATTTTTACCGGACCAACTCGCGGCCTTTTGGGCTATCGCAACCAATTTATTATTGATACCCGCGGTGAGGGAATTTTGTCGTCAAGATTTGTCGGTTTCAAACCTTATGCCGGCGAAATTACCAAACGCCATGTCGGCTCGATGATCTCAATGGCGAACGGCAAAGCTTTGGGCTTCGCTCTTTGGAATTTGCAGGAACGCGGAGTTTTGTATATCGGACCAACTACCGAAGTTTATGAAGGTATGGTAATCGGCAATACCTCAAAAGGCGAGGAGATGATGGTTAATCCGACCAAGGGTAAGCAGTTGACCAACATGCGGGCCTCCGGTTCCGACGAATCGATTGATTTGGTGCCACCTTTTGAAATTACGATTGAGCGCGGATTGGAGACCATGTCAGAAGATGAATACTTGGAAATTACTCCGAAAAGTGTCCGCTTGCGCAAACAGCTTTTGACCGAGCTCGATCGCTCTAAGGTGAAAAGGAAGGTCTAAGTCCAAAATTGCCTAATCGGACCGCCCCTTAGGGGCGGTCTTGACTTTAGGCTTTTATTTGGTTAGAATAGTCCCTCGTTCTTTAAAGACAGTAAATCATCAAATGAAAGGCAAAGTGTGAGTAAGGCAAAAGATTGTACGGTGAAGGTGAAGCGGGCGAAGGAAAGCGCCAAGTCGTCGCATGACAAATTCTCGATTATTGTCGGCTTGACCCAGTCCAGAAACAACCATACCTATGATTGGGGTGAGATTGGAATCTCGTTGCTTCATTGGGTGGAGCACCACCCGAAATCGGTCAAACGACACTTCGACTGGGAGATTTCTCCACGGCTTATCATTTCTTGTGTCGGGCCAAATATTTCTGGCCAGGATTTTGTTGCCATGTCACGGGCGGCCAAATTGTCCGGCAACGCGGCCGACCTCGATACCAAGAGTGACAAGAAACTCAAGAAGCTGGTTATCGGTTTGGCTGTTATGTTGGGCCAAAAGTTTGAACAAACGACGGTTCGCCTGAAGTGGCGCGGCCGGTCCGAGTCGCTCTCGGTTTCCAAAAGTTTGGCCGAGCTTGTCAGGAAGTTCTAAGCATGTCATCGCAAACCCGAGATTTTCTCGGGTTTTTACATTAAATTTACCAAAGGTGTATAATTAGACGGCTATTATCAGCTAGTTTAAAATCTATGATGTACTATTACTATCCTCACACCTTTAATTTTTTCGGTAATCTTCTGGAAGTTATTTTTTGGATTGCGATTATCTTTTTGATTATCAAAGTAGTCAAGAATCTGAAAGCCGGTCACCACAGTTTCAATTTGGGAAAATCAGCTCTCGATATTTTGAAAGAGCGCTATGCTAAAGGCGAGATCGAGAAAGCAGAATTTGAGACCAAAAAGAAAGACCTTTCTTAGTTAACTATTTTTACCAATATGCCCAAAACTGCTCTAGCCACTTTCGCTGCCGGTTGTTTTTGGGGTGTGGAGGCATTATTCAGGAAGATTCCCGGAGTTAAAAATACGATGGTTGGTTATACCGGTGGCCATAAAATCGAGCCAACTTATGAAGAGGTTTGTGCCGGTGAGACTGGCCACGCTGAAGCGGTGCAGGTTGAATATGACCCGACTGAAGTCTCTTATGAGGATCTTCTAAAAATTTTTTGGACCAAACATGACCCGACAACTCGCAATCGGCAAGGGCCGGATGTTGGCGAGCAATACCGCTCGGCGATTTTCTATCACACCGATGATCAAAAGAGGATTGCCCTTCGGGTTAAAAAAGAATTTGATGAATCGGGAAGATTCAATCGGCCGATTTTGACCGAGATTACTCCGGTTGGTACATTCTGGCGAGCTGAGGAGTATCACCAGAGATATTTTGAAAAGGGTGGAGTGGGGGTGTGCCACATCTAGGATGGTATAGGGTACATGGTATATAGTATAGGGTATGCAGAACGGAAAAAACGACAAAAACTACCCGACTACTATTGTTGTCTTTGGGGCGACGGGGGATCTGTTTCAAAACAAACTCGCACCGGCGCTTTTTGATTTGTTTGTTAAAGGCGCCTTGCCGAAAGATTTTCGGTTGATTGGTTTTGCGCGCCGGCCGTTTTCGAATGAGAGTTTCCGAGATTTGATTAAAGAAAGTTTGGTTCAAAAGGGGCGCGTGCTTGGTGTTTCGGCGGCACGCGATTTTCTAGGAAAGATTTTTTATCATCAGGGTCGGCTTGACTTGGCGGAGGATTATCAGAAATTGGGCAAATTTCTTTCTGATGCCGATCGGAAGCTTACAGTTTGCACCAATAAGCTTTTCTATTTGGCCGTACCACCGGATCTCTATGAGACCATTTTTGACAACCTGGCCACCTCCGGCCTAGCGACACCTTGTGCCCCCGGATTTGATAATGAGCGTTTGGTCTGGACCAGAATTTTGGTTGAGAAGCCGTTTGGTCACAATCTCGCGACAGCTAAAAGGCTTGATCAAAAATTAGGAAAGTTATTTAAGGAAGAGCAGATTTTTCGAATCGATCATTATCTGGCCAAAGAGACAATCCAAAACATTTTAAGTTTCCGATTCTCTAACAGCCTCTTTGAGCCAATTTGGAATGCGAAACAAATTGAGAGTATCGAAATCAAGTTTCATGAGAAAAATTTGGTTTCTGAAAGGGGTAAGTTTTACGACGGCGTCGGAGCTCTCCGTGATGTTGGGCAAAATCATATGTTGCAAATGCTCGCGGTGGTGGCGATGGAAAATCCTAAAAAGTTGGATGCCAATCTGATCCGCCAAGCCAGGGCCAAGCTTTTGAAAGCGGTCGTGAGTGGGGGCAAAAGAACCAAAGATTATGCCATCAAGGGTCAGTATGAGGGCTATCTTCAGGAAAATGGAGTTGGACCGGACTCTAAGACCGAGACCTTCTTTCGTCTGAAGCTTTTGGTTAAAAATCGTCGCTGGCGGGGTGTACCTTTTTATCTCGAGGGTGGTAAAGCCCTAGACTCTGGTAAGGCTGAAATCGTAGTTTACTTTAAGCGACCGATCGACTGTCTGATGAGTCAGGATTCTAAGGGTGTTTGTGAACAAAATGTTCTGACTTTTCGGATTCAGCCGGACGAGGGTATCGAGGTCATTTTTTGGGCCAAGAAGCCAGGTCTTGATTTGGCCCTGGAAGCCAAGTCGCTTTCTTTTAAGTATCGCGAAGACAATTTGGTCAGCAAAATTCCCGATGCTTACGAAAGAGTTTTGATTGATGCGATTCGTGGCGACCAAACTCTGTTTGCTTCAACGCAGGAAGTTTTGGCCGAGTGGAATCTGATCAACCCAATTTTAGAAGGTTGGCAGACTGATTCGATTTACGAGTATCCGAAGGGTAGTCGGGGAATTGATATTGGTAGAATTAAAAATAATTAATTACAAAAATATGAAAATCGGTTATATCGGCTTGGGAAAAATGGGTCTTAATATGGTGGAGCGTTTGGTCAAAACCGGCCATCAGGTTTCGGTCTCCAACCGCAGTCCGGAGCCGATTAAGAAGGCCGAATCTCTTGGGGCCAAGGGGTTTTATTCATATGAAGAGTTGGTGAAAAGTTTAAAGGCTCCAAGGTTAATTTGGATTATGGTTTCGCATCAGGCGGTTGATGAGGTAATCGAACGGATTTTACCGCTTTTGTCTAAAGGTGATTTGATTGTCGATGGTGGCAATTCGCCATATTTGGAAACAATTAAACGGGCTAAAAAGATTGAGGCCAAGGGATTTAAGTTTATGGATGTAGGCACTTCCGGCGGTCCTGGTGGGGCCAAGAATGGCGCCTGTCTCATGATTGGTGGCCGAAAAGAAAATTATGAAAAGCTAAAACCACTTTTTAAAGATTTGTCAGTCAAAGATGGTTTTGGTTATTTTGGCAGGGCCGGCGCCGGGCACTTTGTGAAAATGGTCCATAACGGCATCGAATACGGCATGATGCAGGCGATTGGCGAAGGATTTGAGGTGATGAAGAAGTCCGGCTTCGATTTGCCTCTAGAGAAGATCGCCTCAATCTATAATCGTGGCAGTGTGATTGAATCTCGCCTCGTGGGCTGGCTCGAGTCGGCTTATAAAGCCTACGGCGAAGACTTAAAAGAGATTTCCGGTGAGATTTCTCATAGTGGAGAAGGTCAGTGGACAGTTGAAGTGGCTAAGCGGCTGAAGGTTCCGGTGCCAATAATTAAGGGCTCTCTAGATTTTCGAGTGAAGTCAAAAGGTCATCCGAGTTATACTGGCCAAGTGGTCTCGGCCTTGAGAAATCAATTTGGCGGGCATAAGGTGGACAAGAAATGAATCAGGAATAATGAATTAGGAATTAGGGAAATTTAATATGTCCATTCCAATAAAATCTTTTAGGGACCTTGACGCGTGGAAAGAGGGACACGCGTTGGCGTTGCTAGTCTATAAGTTAGTAAAGTCTTTTCCCAAAGAGGAGATGTTTGCATTGGCGAGTCAGATGAGACGGAGTGCTGTTTCTGCCACTTCTAATATTGCGGAAGGTTTCAGTCGCCAGTCATATAAAGAGAAGGCTCAATTTTATTCAATCGCTCAAGGTTCAGTTACTGAATTGCAAAGTCAGTTTGATATTGCACTTGATGTTTCATATATAAATAGCGATACTTATCATAATGCAGACAACCAATCGATAAAAGTTCACAAAATTATCAATGGGCTTATTAAGAAATCGAAATTGTTTTCTGTTGACGCGCATAATTCTTAATTCATTATTCATTATTCCAGCCTTATTATGAAGATAATTGACATTTCACTGCCCCTAAATAATCAAACTGTTGTCTATCCGGGCAATGTGCCATTGGAGATTTCAGTGCATCATGAAATGCCGGAGCACGCGACGCATCTTTCCAAGATTGTCATGGGTTCACACACTGGCACTCATATTGATGCGCCAGCTCACGCAGTGATTGGTGGTGTGAGTCTTGATCAGATTCCACTTACGATTTTAATTGGGCCTTGTCGGGTTTTGGATTTTAGCGAAGTCAAAGAGTCGGTGAAAATCGAGGATTTGAAAAAGTTTTCTCCTCAAAAAGGCGAGCGGCTTTTGGTTAAAACCTCAAACTCTAAACGCGGTTTCGATAAATTTTATGACGACTATATTTACCTAGATGGCGATGCGGCCGATTATCTGGTCTCCCTAGATATCAGTTTGTTTGGGATTGATTATCTCTCAATCAAGAAGCGGGGCGGTAAAGACCACCGTCCACACACTTCGCTTTTGGCTAAAGGTATTCCGATTATTGAGGGTATTGATCTGTCGAAAGTTGAAGCCGGAGAATATAATTTGTTTTGCTTGCCCTTAAAATTTACCGGAATCGAAGGTGGTCCGGCGAGAGCAATTTTAACCAAAAATTAAATGGAAACTGAAGTTGAAGCAAAATTCTTGGATATCGATGTGGCTGGGCTTAGACTGAAGCTGAAGGAAATCGGCGCGACTTTGGAGCACTCGGAAAGACCGATGAGGCGGAAAACTTATGATGATAAGGCTTCGAGTTTGCGCAAAGTTGGTGGCTGGATTCGCCTACGGGATGAGGGTGATAAGATTACTTTAAGCTACAAACAACTTAACGACCGCACTCTGCACGGAACCAAAGAAATCACGGTGATTGTGAGTGACTTCGAGACCACCGATAAATTACTCGGGATTGTCGGTTTTGAAGAGAAATCATTTCAAGAGACCAAAAGAGAGAAGTGGGTTTTGGCCGAATCGGAGATTACGATTGACACCTGGCCATGGATACCGACTTTTGTAGAAATTGAATCGCCAAATGAAGAGGTTATTAAAAAAGTATCTAGGCTTCTCGGATTGAATTGGGGTGAAGCGCTCCACGGTAGTGTTGAGACTGCCTATCAGAAATATTATAATGTGACGGAGGACGAGATTGACGATTGGCGGGAAATAACCTTTATTCCTGTGCCAGATTGGCTGGAAGCTAAAAGGAAAAAACCCTAAAACAATCGGAACTGCTCAGGTAAGAAAAACCCCGCCTAGAGGTTCTTCTGTGTCGGGTGTAGGGCGAAGCCACAACGCAGATTCCAATAGGCGAGGAAAGGTGCCCTTCGGCGAGCGAACATGACAGTGGCAAGCGGATTCGGGATAACGCAACCCGAGAACGCAAGGAGGAACCGTTAGATGTGCCACCGAAGGGCAAAATTTCTAACATTACTATAGACCTATTAAACTTGGCGTCAAGTTGCCAACCGGGACAAGCTTCAAAATACGGCTAAAAGGCTGGATTTGCTGGGTGTGTTCCCGTTAGAGATAGGTCGCTAGGTGACCGTTGCTTTTGATAAATCTCCGGCATGCTATAATCGGCGGTAATTTATTGTTTAAGTGAGTATTCTTAACAAACAATCTCTAACGGGATGATATCCTGTTAGAGATAGGTCACCAAAGGCGACCGTAGCTATTAGCTAATATCCGTTAGCCGATATCGTGAAAGGTGACACTGAACTGTCACCCTTAACAAAAAATCTCTAACAGGATGATATAATTTAAAAATGAAGAAAATTTGGATTTTAATCATAGTCCTGTTGCTTGCCGGGACAATTTGCTTGTTGGCAATTTTTGATGTTGGTAGAAATGCTGAAACTGGTCAAAATTGGTCTTCAGATTATAATTCTCACAACTATCTTTTCCGGACCGACTCGGTTAAAATTAGCGAACCACTACCGGATATTTTACTGGCCGATCAGATTAGGATTTCCGGTTTTGCCAGGGGTAATTGGTTTTTCGAAGCTTCATTCCCGATTGAGCTTAGAGACGGGTCGGACAAAGTCGTCGGTCAAACAATTGCTACGGCTAAAACTGATTGGATGACGACCGAGTTCGTGCCTTTTGAAGCGAGTCTCACCTTACCGAAGCATCTTCTTGGTCGAGGTGCGATTGTTTTCAAGAAAGATAACCCTTCCGGTCTACCGGAATTTGATGATTATGTAACTCTGCCCGTTTTGTTTTCAACTTCAACTCCAGCCGTGATTATAGATGAACCGGCTACTACCACTCCAGAATGATTTTTTGAATTTTCTATAAACTATAAACTATAAACTACTAATTCCGACGTCAGAAGTCGGGACCCCGACCGAAGCGTCGGGGCTAACTACCCACTAATTTATGATTATCTACACAAAAACCGGCTGTCCTTGGTGCAATGAGGCCTTAGCTTTTTTGAAATCTGTCGGCGTACCTTTCGAAGAAAGAGAGGTTTTGTCTAATCCAAAATTCTTTGAGGAGATGAGGGCTAAGTCTGGTCAAAGTAAAGCGCCAACTCTTGATATTGACGGAGAGATTTTGCCGGATACCGATGCGAAAGCAATCGAGATCTATCTGCGCGCCAAGGAAATAATTAAATAGAAATGAAAAGCGAATACACGCTTAAATTTTTAATCACCCTTCTAGTTTTGGTTTTGGCGCTTTTGGGATATGTCTTGCTGGCTAGTGTCTTTAATTATTCGCCGTTTGGCTATGAGGGACCACTTACCAAGTGGCAAACTGCTCCGGTTAAAGTTTATTGGAGCAAGGCTTCGGGTCAGGACTGCACGAAAGTGGAAGCTACGGAAAGACAGGTGAGTGTCTCGGTGCATCGAGCCAAAGCGGCAGTTCAGGCCATAATCGACGGGCCAAATGCGCAAGAAAAGGAACTCGGGTACTTCAGCAATTTGGCAACCACCACCAGACTTAATAGTTTGACGATAAATAACTCCCGAGCTTACGCTGATTTTGATGAAGCTCTGGATTATGGCGTAGCCGGTTCTTGTCGAGTTATCGCCATTCGTTCACAAATTGCCGCGACCCTAGAGCAATTTCCAACTATTAAAGAGGTGGTGATTTCGGTGAATGGGAGGACGGCGGAGATACTACAGCCATAGGGAGGTGAACTAGGAATTAAGAATTAGGAATTAGGAATGGTAAGCTAGGTCAGGAAAAGAAAACCCCCGCACACTTGTGCGGGGGGGGGGTGAATCTGCTACTCTTCTTCGTGACATCGGCACGACTCTCGTGGAAGGCTGCAGCCAGGGCAGAGGCCATGAGCGTCCTCAAGCCACTGAGGCATTTCCTCGTCTTCCTCTTTGTCGGACTCTGTGCATTGTTTCTGGATGAGAGTTATTTCAGCGACTTCGTCCTGTTCATTCAGATGACAATGGCAGTCCCAGACTGATCTGCCGCAATCAGGGCACCTGTCGCGCTCTCGAATAGTGTCATCCTGAATCTCTTGAAGAATTTGGTGTTCCTTTTTCGTGACCGCTTCTGCTAGTCTTTCCTCAAGAATTTCAAGCCTAGTTCTTTCCTGTTCCTCGGCCTGTGCTTCCAGGTAGTCTGCGAATCGCCTCTTTTCTTCTTGTTGCCAATTTTCTTCTTCGGCAACTTGTTGAGCGCGCCATTCCCAGGCAGATTTCCAGCCCTCTAGCCAACGGTAGACTTCTTCGTCCAATTTCCTTCTTTGATAGGCCTGTAACTTTTCTTTGATGAACTTGATGATACACATAGTATTCCTTTCTTTTACCGACAAACACTGCCGATAAAATCAGGAATACCCATTCTTTCTTGCATCCTAAAGGATGTGGGAGAATGCTAGCTTTGGTTCGCCACCGTACCCAGTAATTGGCAAACTGTGACTCCTTAAAATACAGAAGTGCGCTAGATTAGTCTGTTGAAATTATACACCCAAATTCGCTTATTGTCAACCATCAAAAAACGGCCTAACCAAGCCATTTTTCTTCATACCATATACTTTATACTATATACCTATTTTGTGTCCTCAATCGTCAGGCTGTATCGGAGACCGTAAAAAGTGATCAAGCCCAAAATTACAAAGAGTTGGCTCATTGGTAGGAAAATAAGAAGGAGTGAGGCAATAATTGGGGCGATAACGCCGGCAATCGGACGACTCATTCGAAAGACACTCAAAAGGTTGGCGTCGTTCGAGGAGGTCTTTTTGAAAAAATATGTTTCGTTCATAATCTCAATCATACTGGCGCCGATTCGGGTGAGGAGCAGGACAAAGGCCCAGACCCACATACTGCTTGAGTCGATAAAACTGATTGAGGCGGTGGTAATCGCCATAATCACAAAGCCGATGGAAAGAATTTCTTTTTCACCTAATTTTTTATCGGCCAGAAAACCGAGTGGCGCTTCGATCAGCACAAACGGCAGGAGCAAAATGGTGAGGATTATGCCGATTTCGTTCCAGGGCAGACCAATATAGTTGTGAAGGTAAATTGGCATATAAATAACCATCCAGGCGTAGAAAAACTGCAAAATAACGTTGGACATTACCACTTTGTAGATATTTTGGTCCCGCAGGATTTCCTTGGCGGTGGTAATGAAGTCGGTTTTGCGGTACTCAGAATCTTTAAAGCCCCGAAGACTCTGGAGCGATAACAACCAGACCGGCACGAGGATGATTCCGCTAATGGCATAAATCTTCCAATAGTCACCATCGGTCAGGATCAGACTTACCAAGTACTGACTGATAATCCAGGCAATATTGATGATGCTCAAAAAAGTTCCTCGAATTGAGCCGGTTTTGTCGTTGCTCGAATATTGTTCGAGAAACAAATCAATATTGAACCCGATTAAAGCTCCGGTGATAACTGAGAAAATAAAAGCTCCGGTCAGAATCTCCGGGTCCTTACTGATGGCCAAGATCAGGAAAGCGACAAATTCGAGGCCGATTAGGGCCTGCATAGTTTTGAAGTTGCCAAAGCGCTGTAAGATCCGGTTGATGGCGATAAAAGCCAGAACTGACAAAATCGAGGCGGCGGTGTAGATAATCCCGACAGATTTCTCTCCGATCAAGGTTGAGAGAAAAGTGGAGCTGATGTAGGTCGGCAGAACCGCGTGGAGCGTAAACAGGAAACCGAGCGCTGAGATGGCTCGGATCTGTCGATGGTTGGCTAGGGTGGCTGGATCCATGAGTAAATTATACCGCAATTAGAACCGGAATGACGATTGGCCGTTTGGCTGTTTTCTGGAACAGGAAGCGGGAGACATTGTCCGAAAGCGAGTTTTTGACATAGTCGAAGTTGATCGGGTTCATGCCATGAGTCGAATCTTCGATTGATTTCTTGATCACATTGCGGGTATCTTGGAGCAAATTTTGAGATTCACGCAGATAAACGAAACCGCGGGAAATCAGGTCTGGGGATTTGCGCAGTTTGCCATTGGTGGCATTGATGCTGGCTACAATCACGAACATGCCGTCTTGGGCAAGCATTTGGCGATCACGAAGCACGACTTCCTGGGCGTCGCCGACGGCAAAACCATCAACCATCATCATTGAGGCAGGAGCTTTCTCTTTTAGCACTTTGAATTTGGTGCCACCGTCGTAAAACTCAATGATGCTACCGTTGTCCGGCACGACAATATTCTCGGCCGGGGTGCCAAGATTTTTGGACATCTCGGCGTGAATTTTCAACATGAAGTGATGGCCGTGAACCGGCATGAAGAATCGATAAGGAATCTGCTTGTGAATCCACTCTAGCTCTTGGCGTTTGCCGTGGCCGGAAGTGTGCACATCGGAATCCAGATAAGTGATAATTTTGCAATCGTGGCGGTAAAGATTGTCTTTAAGGGCGGTCACCGATTTCTCGTTTCCGGGAATGATTGAAGATGAAAGAATAATGGTGTCGGTCTTGTTGAGCTTAATCTGCTTATGAGTGCGGTTGGAGATGCGCATCAAGGCCGCAAATTCCTCACCTTGGGCGCCGGTCGCCAAAATCATCAACTTGCTTGGCGGATAAGCTTCCATGTCTTCAACCTGGATGATGTGCTTGGTTTCGGCCAACTTGAGGTGTTTGATAATCTCAATGTTGTTTTTCATACTGCGACCCTCCACGACAACCTTTTTTTGATATTTCGCGGCACTGTTTATAAATGAAATGATTCTTTCGACTTGAGAGGCGAAAGTAGAAATGATGATTCGGCCCGGCACGGTACCGACAATTTTCTCGATGTTTTTAATTACCAGTTCTTCGGACGGGCTCCAGCCGGGCTTTTCGGCGCCGGTCGAGTCCATGCACAAGAGCATGACCTTCCGATCCTTGAAGAGCGCGTAGTGTTCGACTTCCTCTTCGACTGGTACGCCATCTTTGTTTTCAACTCGCACATCACCGGTTGCCACGATATCACCGAAAGGTGTCTCCACGATTACGCCGGAAGAATCAGGGATTGAGTGGGTCAAGCCGAAAAAGCGGACCTTCAGGTGTTTGGTGATTGGAATGGCGCCGTCATCCTTGCCGACAATTTTAAAATTCAAAGCCGGCAGGTGAGGGAATTCACTGTGACGCTTTTTGATTAAGAGGGCGCCAAATTCGCGAGTGTAAATTGGCGGATTGCCAAGTTTGTCCATAATGTAGGGAATCGCGCCGATGTGGTCGAGGTGACCGTGGGTAATTACCAAAGCTCGGACCTTGTCTCTGCGGTCTTCCAGATATTTGGTGTTTGGCAAAATAAAGTCGATGCCCGGAGTGTCGGTGGTGGCAAATTGCAGGCCGGCGTCAATGACGATAATCTCATCTTTGTATTCGATGAGAGTCATATTTTTGCCGATTTCTTCAACGCCACCCAAAGGAATGACACGGATGCTTTCACCGGCTGAAGGAATGACTTCGTTTGGTCCCGCCTGTCTCACCAAAGAGACTTTTCGGCTCGGACCGCGTCTGCCGGCGTCTTTTCGTCGCAAGGGTGAGCGGGCACCATCGTTTCTGGAAGCGCCGGCTCCGGCTGGGTTGTGGTTATGGGTGCGATGTGCTGCACCTGGTGTCGTTTGGCGCCCACCGGTTGGAGCGACCCCTGCCGGCCGATTGCCGTAGTGTCCGGCGCCTGGCCTTGGACCTCGAGGTCGAAAACCGCCTGTTCTGTTGTTGTTTAGTGGATTCATTTAATTAGTTAGTAGTAAGTAGTGAGTCGTGCGTAGTTGAAGAGAGTCTCTTCGGGCGCCATCTTCACTGGTTAATAATGTTTTTTTAATTTTGTTCTTTTGGGGCGAAGATTTTCCAGACTCGTTCAGTGCTTAAATACCAATCTTGGATGTCGGCGAAGCGCTCGGCCGGAGTGTTGATGGTTCCGAGAGTAAGACCTTGCAGAGATTTCGGAATTACATAAATAAAATCTGGCGAGTAAAGAAAGATGGCTGGCAGATCATCGGCGACTAAATCTTCAAATTGACGATATTTGTCGATTTGGATGGCTCGGTCGGAAAGCTTCCGTCCGTCGGAGAGTAATTTGTCGGCTTTGATACTGGCGTAAAGCGCGATATTGAGCCCCGGGTCAATTCTTTGCGATGAGTGCCAAAAGGCGAACAAATCGAGGTCTCGGCCAACGACTTCGCCAAACAAGAGTGCATCATACTTTCTTGGACGAATAACATTCTGGTTGAGATCGCCAGGTTCAAAAATTTTAATGTCGACTTCCGCACCGATTTTCTGCCATTGATTTTTCAGGATATCCGCAGTGGCTTTGAGCTCGGGCGTGTTGGCGGTAGCGATGGAGAACGATAGAAGCTGACTCTCTTTTTTGGACTTCTTTTCGTAAATGCCACTAGTGTTTTTCTTCCAACCGTTTTTCTCGAGGGTGCTCGTAGCCAGGGCGAGTCTGGCGTTGTCAAAATCATCGGACTCTGAAGCTGTGTCATTTAAGTTGCTACCCAGAAAGCCCGGGGGAATCGGACCGGTGAGTTTGGTCGCATAGCCGTCGAGAACCTCTTCGACAATCGAGTCTTTGTTGGTGGCCAAATTTAGAGCTTGGCGAACCTCCTTGTTGGCGAAGATCGTGGCTTGATTTTGATTGAAAAAGATTCCGAAAATTCTTGGCAGGGCAGTTGTGACGACATTTTCGCCACCGGATTTTAGGCGCAGGGCATCGTGTGGGGAAATAGTGCTTAGACTGTCGAGCTCTTTCATTTCAAGAGCGGTTAGCGCCTTGTCACTTGTTGTGTAAAATTTTGTGATTAAGTTTAAGATGTGGGGTTTGCCTAGAGCGTAATTTTTGAATGGGACTAATTCATAAAATTCAGGCAGGCCACTTTGGTCTCGACTTAAACTTTTGATTTTGTAAGGGCCGGAACCGACTGGTTCGGTATTTAGGGTGGTAAAGGTAAATTGGTCAGCGCTTACATCTTGCCAGAGATGTTTCGGCAAAATTCCCAAAGTGGCATTTTCTAAAAATGGCGCATAAGGCTGGCTTAAGGTGAAGCGAATCTCTAAGTCGCCGATTTTTTCAATTTTCACGCCGTCCCAGTTTGGTCGTTTCGGACTCTTCAGGTTTGGGTCTTGGGCCTTGAGGATAGTGAAGGCGACATCGTCGGCGGTCAAGGGCGCGCCGTCTTGAAAGGTTAGATCTTTTTTAAGCTTGAAAGTGTAAGACAGACCGTCGTCGGAGATCTGATAATCTTCGGCCAGGTTTGGCACGAGGCCGGCGCCCGGTTCATAGGAAAGCAGTCCGGAGTAGACCAGGCCGGTCAAATCTCGGTCGGCGTCGGAAATGGCAAAGAGTGGGTTGATGAAGCGCGGAAAACCGACGATACCCTCGCGTAAGGTGCCCCCGTCTTTTGGAATCTCTACGGTGAAATAACGATTAGCCGAAGTGAAAAGTGCCAAAGCCGAGAACAAAAGGCCTAAAGCCAGGATGAAGAAAATCACCTTCTCGACCGGGCGGAAAGTCTGGCGGATTTTCTCGGCTTTCGAAATGGCCGGAATCGACAAATGGGAAAACAAAGCTGACCAAATTTTATTTTTCACAAAGATATTGTAGGCAGTTGACGCCCGGAAGCAAAAGATTGTCTATATTAAAGACTAATCAGACTAATAAAGTTTTAGAATTAGATGAAATGGTTTCTAGCGATTGAGGAAGATTGCGGTAAAAGCGGAAATCACGAAAAGAATGGCAACAATAATCGTAGCGTAAAAGAGGAATTTCTCAAAACCTCGTCTGGTGTGCATTCCTGAACCAAAATTGTCTCCGCCACCAAAAGCGCTACCGGCACCGGCGTCGGACTGTTGGAGCATGACTCCGATTGTGAGCAGGATTGCGAGCGTTATTTGAATGTAGGGCAGGATGGTCGCTAGGTTCATTGATTTGGAGAGTTTAGCATAAGCCCAGAAACTGGGCAAGCGGAGCGAAGTATAGGTATGGGAGGGGGAAAGGTATTAAGTATAAAGTATGTGGTATCTGGTATGAATAAAAAAAGGACCAGCCATGCTTCATGTGCTAACTGCACTAATTGTTGCTATCGCTACAATTAGTGCAGGGTGAAATTTTGAATTTAATGTTAGGTATGAAAAAGGCGCGCGAGCGGCTCGCGCGCCAAACCCAGTCAGTCAAATGCCCAAAATTACTTCGCCGGTCTCAAGGTTGAGCAGATTGGCGAAGCCGTTAGCGGTTTGAAAGCACCCTACCTTTTTACCGAATCGTGCCTGCGAAAAAATGTTGAGAATCGCGGCCGGAGCTTCAAAATGAGTGACGATGATGACGATGTTTGCCTCATGTGATTTGACTCCTTCAACAATCCAATCTCTTAGTTGAACATTTCCAAACATATCGTAATTATCGTAAAGGAAGACGCCAAGGGGTTGATTTGTGACACCAAACTCGCCAGCAATAATTTCCCCGCTTTGCTTGGTACGGAGTGAGGTTGAACTTAAAACCGCGACAGTTGATTTGTTGTAATCACCCAAAATTAACTTAAGTCTGGGGACCAAATCGGCAATCTGCTTTTTACCCTCTTCGCTTAATTCTCCCCATTGATGATGGCCGTGCCGGACCGTGATGAGTTTTTGCATTTTCAGCATTGTTTGAGGTTCGAGTCTGGTTTGAGGATATAACTTCACGAAAATCTGTCAAGTTGTGATGGGCTGGTAGGCGAGTATAATTCACTCACACAAACTAAGGCAGAGATCTAGGAAAAGGTCTTTGTTTTTGTAACTTTTATCAATTTAATTTTGTTTGAAAGATATGAAAAATAACAAAAATAAAATCCAACCTTTGGGTGATCGGGTTTTGGTCAAGCCGGTCTCAAGTGATGACCGCAAAAAGACCAAATCGGGCATCTTTATCCCTGACACGATTTCTAAAGAAAAGCCGGAGCAGGGTGAGGTGGTCGCCATCGGCCCAGGTCGCACTGAAGATGGCAAACTGGTGCCGATTAAGGTCAAAGTCGGCGATACCGTGATGTTTTCAAAATATGGTTATGACGAGATTAAAATCGATGAGGTCGAGTACTTCATTATTAAAGAGGAAAATATTTTAGCAATTATTAATTAACACGACACGAATTACGAATTAGCGCGAATGACACAAATAGTTGGGAACCCTTACAAATAGGGCACACTAATATTCGTGTAATTCGTTTTCATTCGTGGATTGGTGTCGAGATAGGTATGAGCAAAAAAATTATCTACAACGAACAAGCTCGTAAGGCTTTGAAAAGAGGCATTGATGCGGTAGCTGATGCCGTAAAAATCACCATCGGTCCGCGGGGCCGAAATGTGGTACTGGACAAGGGTTATGGCGCGCCAACGATTACGAATGACGGCGTTTCAATTGCCAAAGATATTACTCTGAAGGACAAGTTTGAGAATATGGGGGCGGAAATTGCTAAAGAGGTGGCGACCAAGACCAACGATGTGGCTGGCGACGGTACCACGACCTCCGTGATTTTGACTCAAGCGATTGTTGAGCAAGGTATGAAGCAGACGGCCATGGGGGTTAATGCGATGGCACTCAGAATGGGGATTGAAAAAGCTTCACAGGCTGTAGTTAAGGCACTGAAGGAAATTTCCAAGCCGATTAAAAGCGATGCGGAAATTAGGCAAGTGGCCACTATCTCGGCCGAGTCAGAAGAATTGGGCGCGACGATTGCCGACACGATTAAAAAAGTTGGCAAAGACGGCGTGGTGACAGTCGAAGAATCGCAATCCTTCGGCGTTGAGTCGGAAGTTGTTGAAGGTCTGCAGTTTGAGAAGGGCTATGTCTCACCCTACATGATTACTGATGCGGAAAGAATGGAAGCGGAATACAAAGACCCGGCTATTCTGATTGTTGATAAAAAAGTTTCTTCAATTAAAGAAATTTTACCACTTTTGGAAAAATTGGTTCAGTCCGGCAAAAAAGATTTGGTGATTATCGCTGATGATGTTGATGGTGAAGCCCTTTCGACTTTTGTGGTCAACAAATTGCGTGGTTCATTCAATGTCCTGGCGGTCAAAGCTCCGGGTTATGGTGACAAGAAAAAAGATCTGCTCGCTGATATTGCGACTGTGGTTGGCGCGAAAGTTATTTCTGAAGATGTTGGTGTGAAGCTCGAGAGCGCCGAGTTAAATATGTTGGGCAAGGCCAGTAAAGTCATCGCGACCAAAGATAATACCGTGATTGTCGGAGGTAAAGGCAAGAAGGCCGACATCGAAGCCAGACTGTCCCAGCTCCGCAAACAAAAAGCCCAAATGGAATCAAAATATGATTTGGAAAGAATGGATGAGAGAATCGCTAAGCTTTCCGGTGGCGTGGCGGTCATTCGAGTCGGAGCCGCGACCGAAACTGAAATGAAGTATTTGAAGTTGAAAATCGAGGATGCGGTTAATGCGACCAAAGCCGCGATTGAAGAGGGAGTCGTGGCCGGTGGAGGAGTCGCGCTCATTAAAGCTGGTGAAAAAGCACGGGTCGAACTTTCGAAAAATAAGACGATGAGCAAAGAGGCTGAGGTTGGAATGCAAATTGTTTTGAAAGCTCTGGAGGCGCCACTGCGCCAAATTGCCATCAATTCCGGCAAGGATGATGGCTCGGTGATTGTTGATGAAGTTAAAAAGGGCAAAGGCAATCATGGCTACGATGCGCTCAAAGATGAAATGGTCCCTGATATGTTGCTGGCCGGTATCATTGACCCGGTGAAAGTGACAAGAAGCGGGGTAGAGAATGCGTCTTCCGCGGCGGCGATTTTGCTCACCACTGAAGTGGCGATTGCGGATGAGCCGGAAGAAAAGAAAGAACACTTGCATCAGCCGGTACCGGAATACTAGAATAGCCCAACTGTGCTATCATTTATGGATATTAAATTATTAGTTGGTCAAATCTAACCAAATCCGTAAAATTATGTCTAAAAAAACTATCTACATTATTATTGCAGTTGTTATCGTCATTCTATTGTATGTTTGGGGTGGCTATAATGGCTTGGTCACGACCAATCTCGCGGCCGACACTCAATGGTCACAAGTTGAAACACAATATCAGAGGCGTTTTGATTTGATTCCTAACTTGGTCGAATCCGTCAAAGGTGTGATGAAGCAAGAGCAAGCGATTTTCACGGCTTTGGCTGACGCCAGAACCAAATATTCCGGCTCAACTTCTGCCGATGCCAAAGCTCAAGCGGCCGGTCAAGTTGAAACTGCTTTGGGACGGCTTTTGGCGGTTGTCGAAAATTATCCAACTCTCAAATCTTCAGAAAATGTCCAAACCCTGATGTCGCAATTGGAAGGCACGGAAAACCGCATCAGTGTTGAACGCAAACGATTCAATGAGACCGTCATGGCCTATAATTTGAAAGTTAAGACCTTCCCGTCAAGCTTGCTTGCTAAGACATTTGGCTTTGCCGACCGAGCACTATTCGATGCCGTTTCAGGAAGCGAGGTTGCTCCGAAGGTCAGCCTTTAGCTTGAACAGCTTAGAAGTTTTAAGTTAAGAAGTTGAGGAAATCTATGCCAAGCCGAACCGCTTCATTTGTCTTAAAGATTGCCTCGATTTTGGCGCTCGTCGCGCTTTCCGGTAGCGTGGCGAGCGCTGCCGTTTCTTATCCGAGCCCAACTGGCTATGTGAATGACTTTGCCGGCGTGCTCAAGCCGGAAGAAAAAGCCGGCCTGAACAACAGGCTGATTGATTTTGAGAAAACAACCGGTAATGAAGTCTCGGTGGCGATTATTAAGTCGCTTGATGGTGATACGGTCGAAAATTATGCCGACGAATTATTTCAAAAGTGGGGCATTGGTAAGAAGGGTCAAGATAACGGCGCCCTGCTTTTGGTCGCGATTGATGATCGGGAATTGCGTATCGAAGTCGGCTACGGCCTTGAGCCGGTTTTAACCGATGCAATTTCCTCGCAGATAATTAGGAATGTCATCACGCCGGCTTTCAAATCTGGTGACTACTATGGTGGGGTGAGCGCCGGCGTGACCTCAATCATTAAAACTATTTCCGGTGAAGTTGATCCGAATTTGACTGTAAGCGAGTCGTCAGCTACTCCATCGAGTGACGGTGTGATGTCTATTCTCTATTTGGCCGTTATTTTTCTGACCTGGATAATCAGCGCGTTGGCCCGCTCAAAATCTTGGTGGGCCGGCGGGGTTTTTGGTGGCATTTTAGGAATTGTCGTAGGGGTTTGGCTAGGTTTTATTTATATCGGTATAATAGCGATTGTTGTTCTCACCTTGCTCGGCCTACTCTTCGACTTCACGATTTCCAAAGCTTACTCCAAAGCTAAGCTTACTGGAGGAAAGGTTCCTTGGTGGATTGGCGGCGGTGGTTTTCATGGTGGTGGCGGAGGATTTGGCGGGGGTGGTTTCGGCGGAGGTGGAGGTTTTGGTGGTGGCTCATCCGGCGGCGGCGGTTCGTCCGGGCATTGGTAATAATTTATGAATGGCGAAATTCTACAACCCAATCGGCGCTTAACCTTCGTGGAGAGGGTTTTGAATGTCACCGAAGCGCGGGTCAAATATTTGACCAAGCCGAACAAGATTGATTTTTTTCTGGACAAGACTTTTTTGAAACTGATTCCAAATTCAGTGACGCCCAATCAGATGACTCTTTTCCGTTTTGCCACAATTCCTTTTGTTTTAGGTTTGCTTCTCGCCAAATTTTATCTGCTCGGTACAATTCTTTTTTCCATCTCGGCTTTCTCTGACGCTCTCGATGGTGCGCGCGCCCGAACTACCGGCCACATCACCAGCTGGGGGATTTTGGCCGACCCTTTGGCCGACAAGCTTTTGATCGGACTTACGGCGATTATTCTGGTCTCGCAATTTATTGGGCTTTGGTTGGCTTTTCTAATTATTTTTCTCGAGTTGGCTTTAGTTTTTTCCGCTTACCACCGCTATAAAGGCAAAGTCGTACCGGCCAAAATCAGCGGTAAAATTAAAATGATTTTGCAATCGTTCGGTCTGGGCTTTTTGTTGCTTTTTGTGATGATAGGCAATCCAATTTTGCTTTTGATTGCCACTTATCTATTGTATGGGGCAGTGTTGTGTGCACTGTTGTCACTTTTTGTTTATCGATCGGTGTGAGGGGTGGAATTAAGAATTAGGAATTATGAATATAGAGAAAAAAATTGAAAAGCCGGAATTCGAGGTTCCAAAAGAGCTGATGGAGGGTTTTTTGGGGGAGATTGCCGAATTCAAGAAAAAAGAAGAGATTGGTAATGTTGGTAGCGGTCATCTGACCGGAATTGTTTTGGAAGATTTGACTGGCGAAGATTTTGCCATGTGGCAGAGAATCAAACATTATCCGCAGGTTGGAAAATTTGACCAAGGTGATCTCGATGCTTATGCAAAGGGTGTTGTGCAGGGTGGTAATAAATCTCGCTTGCAATTTTTTGCCTTTATTCGAAATCGGTTTACGCCTATTTGGATGATGGAGGATTTCGACAAAATGAAGCCGAAAGACTGGGGCGATGAGGAATAGATCGGTTCGATTTGTCTAAGTTCTCAATTTAAGGCAGAATATGGGCTGTCTTGTTAGGTATTTAGGTATAAGGAGGGTTCGCATAGTGGTCTAGTGCACCACGTTGGAAACGTGGCGTGGGGAAACCCACCAAGAGTTCGAATCTCTTACCCTCCGCCAAAAATACCTGTTATCGGATGACCCGAGTATCTCGATAACAGGCCGTAGTTTGGAATAGTTCGAATCCCGCAAGTAATCAACCTCTGCGGGATTCGAACTATCTGTTAGAAACGAAAACCTAGTAAGCTTTGATTTTCGTCTTTGTCGGTCAATGTGATTCGGATAGCGTCGTTAAACTTTTTAGCAAAATCAGTTGAAAATTCACCAGAAGGAATGTCGTCTGAATTGATTGTGCAAATATACTGAAAACCAAGCCTTTCTGATTCTGTTGCGGCGAGCTCAAGTGATTTTGCGACCTGTCTTTCGTCTACCCCGTCAAATATCGTACTATCATGTATGAGAAGGTAATTTTTGACAATACCTGACCATAGTTGTGACAACGTAAGGTCGTAACAAAAGACCTTCATGTAGTCCACGCCTTGACTGCCAGATCTCTCAATTTCCACATTGAACTTGTAGCCACTTTTTTGTATGTCGATAGTCAAACGACCCGGCTTTGAATACAGGGAGTTCGAATTTTTGTTAAACAAACTAATAGCTTTTTCTGAAAACTCTGACCTCTCAACCATGTCCATTCTGGCTTTTTGAGTAAGCTCTTCATGCTCGATTTTTAGAGCACTTTTACCTTCTTCAAAACTACTAAGATTTTTAATAGCAGACTTCACTCTTTCGAGTTTTTCTTTTATCCCGGTTTTCTTTCCTTGCAGTGAATCGTACTCTTCTAACGCGCCGTGGGACTGGAGGAGTCGCATTGTTGCGGACCGTTCTTCAGAAAACTCTTCAACGGTCTTGCGATCCTTAACAATTGCCTGTTCTAATCGTTTAATTTCGTTTTGTAAATACTCCTTACGATTAACGACTATGGTTTCGTGAAAGTTCTCAACATTTTCAAGAGAACGAACAAGTGTGTCTGAGAAGACAACCCCTGCCTTAGTATATAAATCCTGGACCTTTTTTATAGAAACATCCTCTTCAATTTGTATTGTTTTTTGATATTCCCTTAGAATCCTTTCGTTTGTATTAATTTTATTTAAGAGTGCGTGTATTTTTTGTGTGAATTCATCAGCCTCTTTCTGAACCTCTTTGTATTGGGGATGAACTTTGAAATCCTTTAGCTGAGACTCGAGAGTAAGCAACTCTTCGGCCAATCTAACTCTTTCAGCATGAAGTTCACCCATAGTACCTACAGCGTCCTCTAAGAGGCCTTGCCGAGCGGCCTTTCGTAGTTCATCGAGAGTGTTTTCTCTGTCTTTTATAACCTGAAAATCCTTTGCGTATTCCCAGTTTATTCCGAGTAGATAATTATTGTTTATTTGCACACCCCACTCTCTTTGCTGTGGAAAATATTTAAATGGGTTATTAAATGCACCCATACCTTTTCTTGCAGAATATGAAAAAAGGCTTCTGAATGTAGGTGAATATTTTCCTCCCTCTATTGGAAGTTTGAATTTAAAATAACCAAGAATACTTTTCCAATCCTCAATAGATAAACGATTCGTCTTCGTCGTGCCACTATATTGTGGTTGAAGTGGCCATGAAGAAAAATCCCCCTCTATATCTACAGAGCCGTACTCCAAGACACTTCTGTGGACGATAATATTTTTATCGTCCAATACCAACTCTAGACTAAATGTGAATTCATCTAGTTTGCTAATCAGCAGGCCCTTACCAGGATTTGCGTCTGCACCAAGACAAAAATGTATTATCTCAATGAGAAAGCTTTTACCAACTCCATTTCTGGAATCCTTTTTTGTAGACCCGAGAGCCTTGTCTGCAAGCACAACATTAAACCCTTTTTCAAAGGTCACTTCTCGAAAAGATTGCTTATTACTAAAAACTCTTTTAATCATATTGAATTAAAATCCCTTCTCGAATATCCACGGCCTTAAGTATGTATAGAAAATCGAGAGTCAGAATATATTTCTCAAAAGTGTTTATCTCAGTGTCACTACGAATACGCTCCCAGAGTGAAGAAACCGTGTCTCCTCTGTGGAATTTTTCTAGGATAATCGCCCCTAGCCCGAGGAGCGAATTTCGAAGATAAATATTTTTGTTAGGTAATATCATATTTCAAAAATGTCACATATCTCAAAAAAATAAACAATGACTGAAAGCGCGGAAGCTTGGGCCTTGCTGTTTCTTGAGTTGCCTGAAGCGAATCTCAGCAATTCAATGAAAATTGCATCTCCGTCGATATTTTGATTCTTTAATTCATTATACTTATAAACTAATCCGGTCTTTAGCTTATCCGCAAAAAACATATCGGGGTTAGTGTTCAGATAATTTTTAACCTCTTGAACACGACTCATACCTGTCGTGATTAGATTCTCAGTATCTATTGAAAGGCTATTTTTCTGTATTTTATCTTTTGGTTTAATGAAAGAAATTGAGTCATCAGAAACCCCACTATTTTGTATTAAATAACTTATGGTTACCTCTAATTCTGCAAAGGTCACGTTTGGCATTTCTTCACGAATCGCATCTTGCACTGACTGCTCGTGATCTTTTTTGATACTCCTCAATTTTTCAACTACATACTCCGTCTCATTTTTATCGATCTTTGTGTGATCTGTCGGACAAAGTAAAATAAGATTATCCTCGGCATCACGCTGTATTTCAGACATTGCAGAATCGTAACGAGCTGACCCAGGCTGATCCCCGCAGATATGTGCTTCTTCACCAAGAATTATGTCCGTTTCAGTTGAATCTTTCGTACGCTCGAAAAGCACAGTCTTGCATATGGAACATCGGCCACCACTTTTACCCCATAATTTTTTACGAACAATAATAGTGATTCCCATGTGTACATTTTATCTCACTTATTCTTTTTTGTGAACGTATGGATGACGGTATTTTATTCAGTGCTTACTCAATTGTCACCACCCTTTTCAGGACTTTGATTCTTGATTTGAAACACCCCATCAGCTCACGCCTCTCCTCATTCGTTCCTTCCCGTAGTATGTACTTGGCGTATGTTTTCAAATCGATATCTTCATGCTCATTGTTCATTTTTGAGAAACCGAGCACTCCGCGTTGGAATTTATTGAAACGTTTCAATTCTTCTTCAAACTTTATTTGTATACCAACCTCATTGATGTTTATCTTGTCCAAGATTTTTGTCAGTTGTTCTGTCAGCTCGTCCTCTCTTATATATGGATTTTTACAGTGCCGGTCTTTTGATCTTCCACACCCATAGTAAATATATTTTGCTACAGTTCCATCTTTGAGTTGTTTATACTTCTCTTCTGCTGATATGCCTGATTCACATAATCCGCAAACCATCAGTTTGGTAAATGCGAATTCATGACTCTTTCTTTTAATGTTATCTCGCTTGAGTTGTTCTTGTACTTTATCGAACAATTCTTTCGTCATGATTGGTTCGTGTTTACCCTGATACCAGTTTCCTGATTTTTTTGGATATTCAAATGTTCCGTAATAAATTGGATTTTGTAATGTTCTAAATACGTTACTTAGTGCCATGTTGTGGTTGCCTATGCTTTTGAAGTTAATTTCAAATTTGAGCCACTGATGTATTTTTCGACCCGACCATTTATCATGCGCCATCTTCTCAAACATCCTTTTTACAATCGGCGCACGTTCGGGGTCTATAATAATTTGGCACTTCTTGTCCATGTGCTTCTGATTGAGATAACCGACTGGTGCAACTCCGGGCCACAACCCCATTTCAACCCTCGTTCGTAGTCCACGCTTCACGTTGATGCCTCGGTTATCGTTCTCGAGCTTGGCTTGTCCACCCAATATAGTGAGGAGGAATTTTTCGTTTGGATTGTCTCTGAAGCTCTGACTGAATGTTCTGATTTCCGTGAGCTTCCCAGCATCCATCAGATCTACCACCCGAATAAATTCGTAAGGTTAAACCTTACGGAAATATATAGCACATCCGGAGTTATATGCACCATGGATGCTTGTGCTTGCGCTTGTATATCGCAGCCTCACAACAATTCTTGGCGGATATATCACAGCAAGACTTGCCCCTACGAGTCCGATGCGTCATGTTTATGCACTAGCTGTGCTTGGATTTGTCGGTGGTGTAGCGGGAGCTATAAATGGGTGGGGCTATGGCAATCATTGGTATCCAGTTTTGCTTGCAGTTACCGGACCATTGTTTGTGTGGTTTGGCGGAAAATGGCAAACCCGCTCGCGGTTATAAAGGTATAAATGGGACCGGCCACTATTTGAGACTATGTAATCCCTCTCAAATATGGGACAATTTTGGGTATGACGCAAAATGAAGCTCTGGATATTTTGAAAACCGGGGCGAATGTGTTTTTGACAGGCGAGCCGGGGAGCGGAAAGACTCACACGGTAAATCAGTACGTCGCTTGGCTTCGTGAACGAGGAATTGAACCTTCGATTACTGCTTCGACCGGCATTGCCGCCACTCACATTGGCGGTTTTACCATTCATTCGTGGAGTGGAATCGGGATTAAACGAAGGCTCGACCAGTATGAGCTCGATAAAATTGCCAGCAATAAAAGAGTCTATCAGAGAGTTTCCGGCGCGCGGATTTTGATAATTGATGAAGTTTCGATGCTTTCCGACAAGACGCTCGGTATGGTGGATGCGGTTTGTCGGGAAATTCGACGGAACGATGAACCGTTCGGCGGTTTGCAGGTTATTTTTGTCGGAGATTTTTTTCAGCTTCCTCCGATAAATAAGCGTGAGCGAAATGATGATGATGGGTTTGAAATGACCCAGGAATCTTTTATTGAAGAAAATACGCCATTACAATTTGCTTTTGCTTCCTCGGCTTGGCAGAAAGCTCAACCGCTCGTCTGCTATTTATCGGAACAACATCGGCAGGAGGACGTGGAATTTTTAAATTTTCTTTCGGCGGTACGGCGAGGCGAGGTGGAGGAGGCGCATATGGAGCTTTTGCGAAAGCGTTACTCGAAATTTCCGAAAGATGATATTACTCAACTATATTCGCACAATGCCGATGTTGATAATTTGAATTCGGCCGAGCTTTCCAAATTGCCGGAGAAGGAAAAAGTTTTTGAAATGGAAGACGCCGGGCCGGAGCCCTTGGTCGCGTCGCTCAAACGTGGCTGTTTGTCACCGCAATCGCTTTGGCTCAAAGTTGGCGCGCGCGTGATGTTTACCAAAAATGACATTGTCATGCGGAAATTTGCTAATGGTACTTTGGGGACGGTGACCGGCTTTGCCAGGGCAAGCGGAATGCCGATGGTGAAGATTAAATCTGGACGGACGATTGAGGTGGAGCCCACGAGCTGGAATTTGGAAGATGGCGGGCGAATCCTGGCAACTATTACGCAAATTCCTTTGCGGTTGGCTTGGGCGATGACGGTGCACAAAAGTCAGGGGATGTCACTCGATTCGGCGCATATGGATTTGTCGAGCACTTTTGAATACGGACAGGGCTATGTGGCGCTTTCAAGAGTGAGGACGCTTGATGGTTTGTCTTTGGCCGGGTTAAACGCGCGGGCGCTCCAGGTGCACCCGGATATTTTGGAGAAAGATGAGGAGTTTCGCGCCGCCGCCGCGGCGGCGCGAGAAAAGTTCTCTTCGCTTGATTCCACGGAGCTCACCAAATTCCACCACAATTTTATCCGTGCCTGTGGTGGCAGTCTTGAGCCGATTTTCGGTGGCAAAAGGAAAAAGTTGACCAAATCGAAGAAAGTCCCAACCTACGAAGTCACCAAAGGGCTACTTTCTCGCCAGCTTTCGCTTTCGGAAATAGCCGAGGAGCGGAAAATGACGGTCGGTACAATAATGTCGCATCTGGAGACCTTGAAAGACAAGGGAAGTATTAAGCCCGAAAGAGATTGTGGTTATTTACGACCTTTACCTTCCCGCTTTCAAAAAATCGCCAAGGCTTTTAAAACTGCCGGCAAAAAGGATGGCGAATATTTGTTGACCCCTGTCCATGACATCCTTGGCGAGAGCTTTTCTTTCGAAGAAATCCGTCTGGCGCGTTTGTTTATGTAAATTTTAGAAGTGCTTGCTTGTGAGGCAAGGCCTCACAAGTTATGAGATATCTGCTAGAATATAGGATAAATGTTTAATCTGGTACTTTTAGTAATCTCTCTAGTTGTCGTAATCAAAAGCGCGGATTTTGCCATCAAGTACGCGAGCAATTTGGCTACGACCTTGCGGCTACCGAAATACACAGTCGGTTTTATCATCGTGGCCGTGATTTCAATTTTGCCTGAAACTTTCATCGGGATTAACTCGGCGATTCAGGGTGTGCCGGCGTTTGGACTTGGGACGCTCTTCGGTTCGAATGTGGCTGACCTCACTTTAGTTTTTGCCATTATCATTTTTGCCGCCGGGCGGGATATCAAAGTTGGCAGTCGGATTTTGGCAAACAATCGGTTTTATCCTTTTCTTCTGGCTCTGCCGATTTTAATCGGGCTCGATGGTCACTACTCGCGCAGTGAAGGTTGGTTGCTGATTGTTGCCGGACTTTTATTTTTTCTTTGGACTTTGAGACGCGGGCGAAAAGTTTCACCCTTGCCCGGCAAAGGTAAAAATCATTTTTTTAGGAATTTATTTTCTCTGATTTTAAGTATGGGTGTGCTACTGTTCGGCGCATCACTCACGGTGCGTTTTGGAGTAAATTTTGCCGAGGCGATTAAAATTAATCCGGTTCTGATCGGCATGCTCATTGTTGGACTCGGGACAACTCTGCCAGAATTATTTTTTTCTTTGCGTGCCACCAAAGGGAGCGGTGACAGTATGGCGCTCGGCGATGTCTTGGGTACGGTGATTTTTGATGCAACAATCGCGGTTGGTGTGATGGCGGTCATTCGGCCTTTTGATTTTCCGGTTGAGATTGTTTACATCACCGCCGCTTTCATGTTTCTCTCTTCAATTTTGCTTCTCACTCTCATGCGGTCGGACCGAGTGCTCACTAAACACGAAGGTCTCATCCTTTTTCTTTTTTACATCGTTTTTGTCCTAACCGAGTATCTATTCAGTCGATAAATAAGTAAATTTGCAAATTATATATCTCTAATTCGCGCGAATGGTTCCATAGATTGGTTTAGGTTGGTAAACATTAAAGTTTTATGGTCTGGCTGCCCTCGAATTTCAAGAGGTGTATAATATTGAGTGAATTCCTGTCATTAGTTGTCGGTTATTAGTCATAAGTTGCTCTAAATTATGCTCGAACTTGAAAAAACCTATTTAATCAAGTATTTGCCGGCTGATTTTGCCCAAGCTCCAACGAAGGAGGTTATTGATATCTACTATCCTATTTCCGCCAAACATGCGGTCTTGCGTTTGAGGAAGAGCGGTTCCGAGTACGAAATGACCAAAAAGACCGATACCGGGGCGGATAAATCGCAGAAACTGGAGACAACCATTCCTTTAGATCAGGCCGAATACGAGGCGATTGCCCAAGCGCCCGGCAAAAAAGTCAGAAAGATTAGATACTATTATCCTTACGAGGGACTCACTGCCGAGGTTGATGTGTTTCAGGATGAGCTTGCGGGTTTGATCGAAGTTGATTTTGAGTTTGAGACTGCGACCGAGCTCAAAAAATTCGCTATGCCGGACTTTTGTCTGGTCGAGGTGACTGATGAAGATTTTCTCGCTGGCGGGATGCTTTGCGGGAAAAGCTATCGAGATATTGAAAAGGAACTCGGAAGGCTGAAGTACAAGAAAATTGTATAAGGTATTAAGTATAGGTATGGGGAGAAGGAGAAGGTATAAGGTAGATAGTATATGGTATATGGTATGAAGAGAAGAAAGATGGTAATAAATTAAAAAAGAAAAGAGAAATAAGAAAAGAAAAAATGGGGAAGGATTTTAAAAAAACTGAAGAAGATTTAAAGAAAGAATTACCGGTCGACTTGTATCGAGTGGCACGCGAGAAGGGAACCGAGCTGCCTTTCACTGGAAAACTTTTGCACAACAGAGAAAAAGGATTTTACACTTGCGCGGTTTGTGGTGCGAAACTTTTTTCTTCGGATGCGAAATTTGACTCCGGCACGGGTTGGCCAAGTTTTGACCAGCCGATGAATTTAAAAAATGTTGAACTAAGAGAAGATGAAAGTGATGGCATGTCACGCACTGAAGTAATTTGTAAAAAATGCGGTTCACATCTTGGTCATGTTTTTAATGACGGCCCGACTAAAACCGGCGAGAGGTACTGCATCAACTCGGTTTGTCTTGGTTTTGAGAAAGATAATCAGGAAAAAATATGAATGGTAGAAGTGAAGCAATAAGAAGATTGATTTTGTTGATAGCCCTCGTGGCTTTTCTGGTGCTTTCTGGGCTGGCTCTCAAAAAAAGCTTATTTGATAACGCCAAAGAGACGGCCAGTCAGATTTATGAACGCACCGGTGGGGTTTTAGGTGAGCCGAAAAGTGGCGCCGAGACCATCAATGTTCTGATTGCCGATGATGACGCCAAGAGAACCTTAGGTCTGGGTGGTCGCAAGTCTTTGCCGGATGACTCGGTGATGCTTTTTATTTTTCCCAAACCGGATTCGTACGGGATTTGGATGAAAGATATGAAATTTCCGATTGATATTTTTTGGTTAGATGAAAATTTTTCTGTAATTGATGAAAAAATCAATGTCGCGACTTCAACCTATCCGGAAATTTTCTATCCAAACTCAAAAGCGAGCTTCGTGCTTGAAGGAAATGCCGGTTTTGCCGAAAAACGGGGGATTCGAGTTGGTAGTGTTCTGAAATTTTTGAAATAGGTGGTCTAAATTTTTAAGTGGCTGCTCGTTTCTCTGGCTGTGCCGTTTACAGTCGGTTTTTTTTGTTTCGTGGGCGAAAAAAGGTTGTTATCCACTGTTTTTTTCTTTGAAATTTGAGCTACAATATTGATACAAAATTATTATCAAAGTTTTAGGTCGCTCTAAAAAAATTTCTTAAGCTCACATGCCAAAAGACAAAAAAGATTCGAGCAAAGAGGTCGTCTTTATCAAAACAATTCAGAAGCGCGACGGTTCCGTCGTGCCTTTCGAGCTGATTCGCCTTGTCACCGCCATTCATAAAGCGATGTTAGCTTCTGGTGAGGGTTCCGAGAAGGAAGCCGAACTCGTGGCCAACAAAGTTTTTGCTGATTTGGTGCGAATCGCCAGAAAGCACAAGACTTTTCAGCCGACCGTTGAAGGTGTTCAGAACACAGTCGAGACCGAACTGATGCTTTCGGAGTATGTAAAGACTGCCAAGGCCTACATTCTGTACCGAGACAAGCGCGCCAAACTCCGCGAAAAAGGTTTTCAGGTTCCAGCTAAAGTTAAAAAGTTGGCCGAGGAGAGTCAGAACTATTTCCACAACCCTTTGGCCGAGTTTGTTTACTACCGATCATACTCGCGTTGGATTGACGCTGAAGGGCGACGCGAAACTTGGATTGAAACTGTTGACCGCTACCTGGCCTTCATGAAGGAAAATGTTGGCAAGAAATTTAAGGACAGCGAATACAAAGAGTTGCGCGAAGCAATTTTGAATCAAGAGGCGATGCCGTCGATGCGACTGCTTCAGTTTGCCGGTAATGCGGCGCGAGTTTCGAATGTTGCCGCTTACAACTGTTCTTTCATCGCTCCTTCTAAGATTGAAGACTTCGCCGAGATTATGTATATCTCGATGTGTGGAACTGGTGTCGGTTTTTCTGTCGAGAGTCAGAATATTCAAGCTTTGCCACAAATTAAAATGCAGACCGGCAAGATGAATAAAATTTTAACTATTTCTGATGACAAAGAGGGTTGGGCCGATGCGCTTACTGCCGGACTCAGAGCTTGGTTTAACGGTGAAGATATTGCCTTTGATTATTCTCAAATCCGACCGGCTGGCGAAAGATTGAAGACGATGGGTGGCCGAGCCTCCGGACCGGAACCGTTGCGAGCACTTCTGGATTTTTCTCGCGAGAAGATTATGCGCAAGCAGGGCCGACGACTTTCCAACATCGATGCTCATGACATTATCTGCAAGATTGGCGATTGCGTGGTAGCCGGCGGAGTAAGACGAAGCGCTCTGATCTCGCTCTCTGACTTGGATGATGAATTGATGCGGGATTCTAAAAAGGGCCAATTCTATCTGACTGAACCACAAAGAAGCATCGCCAACAACTCGGCCGTTTATACTCATAAGCCGACCAACCCGGAATTTCTTTCTGAATGGGTGGCGCTCATGACTTCCGGCTCCGGCGAACGAGGTATCTTTAACCGAGGCGGTCTGGCTAAGACCCTGCCGGAAAGGCGAATTAAGGCCTTAAAGGGCTATTTGGGCGGCCTTGGCACCAATCCTTGCGGTGAAATTATTCTCCAAAGTAAGCAATTCTGTAATCTTTCCGAAGTTGTGGCCCGCTCTACCGATACCGAGGCGACTTTGATGAAGAAGGTGCGATTGGCAACAATGCTTGGCACCTATCAATCGACTTTGACCAACTTTAAGTATCTTTCAAGTGAATGGAAAGAGCACTGCGAAGCGGAGAGATTGCTCGGTGTCTCGATTACCGGCCAATGGGATTCCAAGGCGGCTCGTGACCCGAAGATTTTGGAGAAACTGCGCAAGGAGACCATTCGGGTCAATCAGATTTTTGCCAAGCGCTTTGGTGTCAATGCTTCGACCTGTATCACTTGCGTTAAACCTTCCGGCACACTTTCTCAATTGGTAGACTCTTCTTCGGGTATGCACCCGCGACATGCTCCTTACTACATTCGCCGAATTCGAATTTCTGCCACCGACTCGCTCTTTAAGATGATGAAGGACCAGGGCATGCCTTTCTATCCGGAAGTCGGCCAAAATCTTGAGAATGCCACGACTTATGTCTTCGAGTTCCCGGTCAAAGCTCCTGAAGGTTCGATTTATAAAGATGACCTCACTGCGCTTCAGCAGCTGGAGCATTGGAAGGTTGTGAAGACCAAGTACACCGAGCACAATCCGTCAGTCACGATTTCAGTTGGCGATGATGAGTGGATTGCCGTAGCCAACTGGCTCTATCAAAATTGGGAAATTATCGGTGGCTTGTCCTTCTTGCCCCGCGACAACCATGTCTACCGTTTGGCCCCGTACGAGACGATTGACGAGAAACGCTACCATGAAATGCTCGCCAAGATGCCAAAGATTGACTTCTCAAAAATTATGACTTATGAAAAGCATGATGAGACGGAGGTGAAAAAAGAATTGGCATGCGTAGCAGGAGTGTGTGAGATAGTCTAGGAAGGTATAAAGTATTAGGTATATAGTATATGGTATAAAAAACGGCGACCACTCTGTGGTCGCCGTTTGGCGTTTTGTCAGAAGACTCAAGCGACTTTCTCGGGCAGTCGGAGTCCTTTGACCTTGTCTGGGTCAAGTTTGCTGCTATTGGGCGGAAAGAGGATGACGGTTTCGCCGGTTATTGAGGAGTTGAGGCAAAGCCGGTGATCGCCATCGATATGACCGCTCGGGCCGATATCGCTTACCGTGTAGATTTCAAGACTTGCGGAGTAGTCAAGGTCCTCCGGGGCGTTGACCCAACTTTTCGGAAGCGGGGGAAATCCTTCACCTTTAGCGAGCCAAGCAAACCTTACATGGAGCTCGTTGGCACTCTCTTCCACTGTAGCGGTCTGGATTTCACCTCGATATAAATAACCCTCGCTTGGGTTTTGAATTTCCATTTGGCCGCCAATAAAGCGGGCTACGGTCTGGGTTGTCAATCGCATAAGGACCTTTCAGGTTGTATCCGTCTCATTTGGATGGGTCTGTACTTGTCTTACCATAAAGTGTCATGCGAGTCAAATGTTTGGATTTGCAAAGGAGACTAAATTGTGCTATACTACAAGGCAGATTCGCGTCGGATAGTTGCGCCAGTTTTGTAAAAAATTGGTGAGGAAAGTCCGAACACTTACGCTCCCGCAAGGGAAGTTAAAATGGTAGCAGCTCCGACGCCCGAAAGGGTACGGAGTCCCGACCGCCGTAAGGCGCGTCGGGGGTAATGCCTGTCTGGAGTAATCCACGAGGTGCGAACAGAGACGCCGCAGACGAAAGAAAGCGGCATCCAAAAGTCGCAAGATTTTTGGATGAGTCTCGATGGTGACATCGAGGGTGCAACGGCCAAACCCTTACCCAAGTGCAAGATCGCACCGCGCGAAGCGCGGAGATTTCGATATTTCGATATATCGATATTTCCGCGCTTCGCGCGGGGAATCGCTCGAGCCTAAAAGCGATTTTAGGCCTAGATAAATAACTATTCATCAATCGCAAGATTGAGGACAGAATTCGGCTTATAGACGCGAATCAACAAAGTCAAAATCCTCCGCCCAAAGCGGAGGATTTTGCTTTTGTGGTTTTTTAAATGTTCTCTCGTGCTCCTATTCGTGTGCCCTATTCGTAAGGGTTCTTAACTGTCTTTATATTCGTATGCCCTATTCGTAAGGGTTCCTAACTTGTTTTATGCCCCGTATCTAATATAATTAAGCCATTATTGATAAGTTTTGAGGCCCATGACAACTATAAAAATTAATACTCCTGGCTCGACTCCGGTAGCGAGCTCGAGTCGTCCTCTACCTTCGCCGAAGTCTTCATTTTTGGAGAAGATTTCTTATCTTCTGATTATTGCCGCTTCGGTTTTGAGTTTGTTGGTCCTAGCACCTCTGCCTTTTGTCTCCCAAAACTCTCTTAAGGTTAGTCTGGTCGCTTGGCTAGTTGCCCTGGCTTTTTGTCTTTGGATTGTCGCCAGACTCAAAGATGGCGTGTTGGTGACTTTCAAGCACCCGATTTTCTGGGCCTTCGGGGTTTTGGCGCTGGTCTATCTGGTCTCTACTTTCGCCTCGTCGGCCTTCCTAACTTCTTTTATCGGATTGGGGAATGAAACCGAAACTTTTGCTTTCGTTTTGATTCTTATAATTCTCTCGATGCTCACCGCCTTTTTGTTCCGTCGACCAGAGCGCATGTTTTACTTTTACGGCTCGATTTTCACCGTTTTTATTTTGGTATCTATTTTCCAATTTATCCGTTTGGCGGAAATTGTTTTCAACTTCAGTTTAATTAAGCTGTCTTTCCTTAGTACCATTACCGTAAATACCATCGGCTCATGGTTCGACTTCGGAGTCTTCTTTGGTTTGGTGGCGGTAGTCTTGCTCTCAACTATCGAAATGTTTAAGCTAAAACACTTCGCTAAGATTTTGGTAGCACTCGCCATCTTAGTCGCCTTGTTCTTCTTGGCCCTGGTTGATTTCGCTTTAGTTTGGTGGTGCATCGGTATTTTTGCCTTAATGCTTCTGGTTTACAGCATTTCCTTTGGTGGCGGAGCGCTCTCGTTTCGATCGTCTGAAGCCACGCCTCTCGGGGCCGAGGTGGCTACGGTCAAGACTCCGAAGATAAGCTTGCCGAGGCGGATTCCGATTATCCCGCTTTTGGTAATGGTGATAACCTTGGTTTTTATTATTGGCGGCAAGCCGATTGCCGGCGCCTTGGCCGATCGTTTCAGTATTAAAAGTCTGGATGTTAGGCCAACGATGATGGCTACTTTGTCACTTGCCAAGTCCAGTGCAGGAGCCAGCCAATTTTTCGGTGTCGGTCCAAACCGATTTTTCTCAGCCTGGGTTTTGAACAAGCCGGCTGAAGTCAATCAGACTGCTTTTTGGAATAGCGACTTTAATTCTGGCTACGGCTTGATCCCGACTGCCATGGTGACGGTTGGCGCTATCGGTACTTTGGCTTGGCTGTTCTTCTTGCTGGTCTTTGTTTATCTCGGTTATTCGGTTTTGAGTTTACCAATTGGTAATCAACTTAATCGCTATCTCACGGTTTCGTCATTTTTCGGTTCGCTTTACTTGCTGGTGATCTTGATTGCTTACACACCGGGGGTTTCGATTGTGACTTTGGCCTTTATCTTCTTCGGTCTGTTTGTTGCCTCAGCCTCGCGTGAGGGCGCAATCTCGATTGGTGCAGTCTCTTTGGTGGAGAAGCCGAAATCGAGCTTTGCTTATGTCTTTGTTTTGGTTTTGGTTTTTATCGCCACGATCGCTTTGGGCTATCTTTATGCCGAACGATTTGCTTCCTCGATTTATTTCAATCAGGGTATCACGGCCTTTGGTGGCGGAGACTTTGATCAAGCTGAAAGTGGAGTCGCTAAAGCGGTGGCCTTGAGCCGAAACGATCTTTACTACCGATCGCTGGCCGATGTTTATTTGGGCAAAATGAATAATTTGGTGTCTGGCAAAAAAGTCACCGGTGAAGAGTTGAGGACACGATTCCAAGCTCTGCTGGGCCAGGCGGAGGCCGTGGCGCTTGAGGCGGTGAAGCTTGACCAGGGTAATTATCAAAACTGGCTGTATTTGGGAAGAATTTATGAGACGATTATGCCGACCAATATTGCGAATGCTTATGAGAATGCCAAGTCTGCTTACAATCAAGCTTTGACCCTAAATCCGAATAGTCCGATGGTCATGGCCTTCCTGGGTCGCCTTGAACTTGGTCGTGGCAATCGCTCCGAGGCCAGAGATTTTCTTAACAAAGCTCTTCTGGCCAAGCCGGATTACTCTGACGCGCAATCGCTGTTAAATCAGTTAAGATAGGTGAGGGGGTAACCTAGGGACTGTAATGGTTAAAAAACTGTTTAGCTTCATAAATCGGGAGATCAACGGTCTTCACGAGGCAGCCTACTTGTTGGGCTTTTTTGCCTTGCTCTCACAGGTCTTGGCTTTGTTTCGAGACCGTCTTTTGGCCAATTATTTCGGGGCTACCAGTTCGCTTGATGTTTATTATGCCGCTTTCCGGGTGCCGGATTTAATTTTCGCTTCGGTGGCCTCGCTGGTTTCCATTTCTGTTTTGATTCCATTTTTGGTCGAGCGTCTGGATAAAAGCAAGGAGGAGGGTAAAGAATTCATCAGCGAAGTTTTCACAATTTTTCTTTTCGTTATTTTGGTCGTAGTGGCGCTGGCTTTTGTCTTGATGCCAGAGCTGATGTCTTGGTTTTTTCCGACTTTAAGTGTCAACCACCCCGAGTTGGTTTTGATGGCTCGAATCATGCTTCTGTCGCCACTTTTTCTCGGCTTTTCAAACTTTTTTGCGAGCATCACCCAGGTTTACAACCGATTTTTCATCTACGCCATCAGTCCGCTTTTATACAACCTTGGGATAATCTTTGGCATTGTCGTCTTACGGCCGATTTTTGGTCTGGCGGGCCTAGCCTATGGGGTGGCAATCGGCGCCGTCATGCATATGGCGATTCAGTTGCCTTTTGTCATTAAGCAGGGGATGTTTCCGATATTAAAACTTAAGATTGCTTTCAGTTCGGTTCGGCGAGTGGTGCTTCTGTCTCTACCTCGAACCATTACCGCCTCCTCAAACGAAATTGCCGAGTTTTTCTTGATTGCCATTGCTTCGACTTTGGCTTTCGGTTCGGTTTCGGTGTTTAATCTGTCATTTAATTTGCAATCGGTCTCGCTTTCGATTATCGGTGTCAGTTACTCCTTGGCGGCCTTTCCGGTTTTGACCCGTCATTTCACCTCCGGTCGGCGTGCCGAGTTTATTGCTCAGATGATTGACTCGGCCAGGCACATTATTTTTTGGTCAGTACCGCTTTCAATTTTGTTCATTGTTTTGCGGGCCCAAATTGTCCGAACAATTTTAGGTTCCGGTCATTTTAACTGGTCTGATACGCGGCTCACGGCTGCTGCACTTGCAATTTTTTCAGTTTCTCTAGTCTGCCAAAATTTGCTTCTGCTTTTCGTACGGTCATATTATTCAAGAGGTCACACCAAGCGACCTTTGGTGATTAACGCCATCTCGGCAATTTTGATGGTGGTTTTGGGCTACGGTCTGACACAGTTCTTCGCTTCTCATCAAATGTTTGCCGACTTTGTCGCGAGTTTGCTTCGAGTTTCCGACATCTCCGGCACAGTGGCCTTGATGTTGCCTTTGGCCTTCTCGATTGGGGCGATTGTGAATCTGGTTATTCATTGGCTGGATTTCTCAAAAGAGTATCGAGAGTTTTCAGCGCCGGTTTTGATCGTCCTTTATCAAACCTTTGCTTCGGCGGTGCTGATGGGCGGGGTAGCATATCTCTTGCTCGGGGTTTTCTCGCGAATTTTTGATCTTAATACGGTTTTCGGGGTATTTTTGCAAGGTTTCGGAGCGGGCTTGGGTGGAATACTTACTTATGTCATAATCCTCAGACTGCTTAAAAGTCGAGAGCTTGGTGAAGTGTGGCGGACTTTGCACCACAAGATTTGGAAGACTAAATTGGTTAGTCTCGAGCAACCGGAGCTTAGTTAGGGCAGATTCGGCAATTGATGTAATTTGTGAATTGTTGTCATGCAAAACATTAGAAATTTCAGCATCATCGCTCATATTGATCATGGTAAGTCGACTTTAGCCGATCGGCTTTTGGAGTTTACTCACACTATCGAAAAGAGAAAAATGCATGATCAAGTGCTTGATTCGATGGAGCTTGAGCGGGAGCGGGGAATTACTATCAAGATGACACCGGTCCGAATGATTTACAGAGTAAATCATTCAGAAACACCAAATTCTAAATCCGAAGTTCCAAACAAATCTCAAATCCAAAATTCAAATGATCAAGATAATTTCGAGTTTGCAAATTCAGAATATGTTCTGAATCTGATTGATACTCCTGGGCACATCGATTTTTCCTATGAAGTGTCGCGCGCTCTGAAGGCGGTTGAGGGTTCACTACTTTTAGTTGACGCTACGCAGGGTGTGCAGGCTCAAACTCTCACTACGCTCGGCATGGCGCGCGAGCAAGGTCTGGTGATTATTCCGGTTGTCACAAAAATTGATTCGCCTTTGGCAAGAGTTGTCGAAGTTAAGCAAGAATTGGCCAAATTGCTGAATATTTCGGAAGCGGAAATCCTGGAAGTTTCCGGACGAACCGGAGAAGGTGTACCAAAGTTGCTTGAAGAAATTGTGAAGCGGGTTCCACCTCCGAAAGAAGAATTTTCTCAAAGTGGATCTTTTCGGGGTTTGGTTTTTGATTTTCAATACTCCAATCATACCGGCGTGATTGTTTATTTGAGAGTTTTTGATGGGACTGTCACCAAATTCGATAAGTTGCTTTTTTGTGTGGCGGGTGAAAGTTTTTCGCCAATTGAGGTGGGGATTTTTTCTCCTGATTTGAGGCCCCGGGACTCTTTGGGTGCCGGAGAAATCGGTTATATTGTGACAGGAATTAAAAAGCCGGGCATTGCCTCGGTTGGAGACACCATCACTCTCGCCAAAAAGCCTTTGCCGGCACTTTCCGGCTACCAGCGCCCGAAGCCGGTGGTTTGGGCCTCGGTTTATCCCGAAAGTCAGGATGATTTCATATTATTGCGACAGGCGCTCGATCGGCTATGTTTGTCTGATTCGTCTTTCACCTATGAAGAGGAATCGTCTGGACTTCTGGGTCGGGGTTTCCGGTGCGGTTTCTTGGGGATGCTTCATTTGGAAATTATTTCTGAACGATTGCATCGTGAATTTAATTTGAATTTAGTTGTCACGACACCTTCGATTACTTATGAAATTGAAGATAAAAAAGGGAAGCAGATTATTGCCTATTCTCCTTCGGCCTTTCCAGATTACGGCCAGATTGCCAAAGTCTTTGAGCCTTGGGCGGATTTGCAAATAATCTTGCCGGCAGAGTATTTGGGCAATCTGATGTCGTTGCTTTTTGAACATGAGGCGATTGTCGGCGCCACCGAAAATTTTGGCGATAACCGCACCTCGGTCTCGGTCGCGATGCCTTTGCGTGAACTGATGCGCAATTTTTTCGATAAACTTAAGAGTGTCTCCTCCGGTTTTGCGTCGTTGTCTTATCAAATCGGCGAGAGCAAGGAGGCTGATGTTGTTCGGTTGGAAATTTTGGTTGCCGACGAGCCGGTACCGGCGTTCTCCAGAATCGTTTCGCGGAAGAGAGTTGAATTGGAGTCGGAGGAGGCTGTAGAAAAGCTTTACAAAATTTTACCTCGACAGATGTTTACTACGAAAATTCAAGGACAGGCCTTGGGTCGGATTATTTCTTCTCGAACTATTTCGGCTATGAAAAAGGATGTCACGCAACATATGTATGGTGGCGATATTACTCGTAAGATGAAACTGCGTGAACGACAAAAAGAAGGCAAAAAGAGAATGAAGGCGAGAGGTAAGGTTAATATTCCCCAAGATGTCTTTTTGAAAATGTTGAGATCCGGGGAGTAGTCTCGAGTTTGCCGGTTTTGTCAGACGGTTGCAAGGGGAGGGCTTTCTGCTAAGATGTAAAAAGAGAAAGGCCTGATATGATACTTGCAATTTCTACGGCTACGGTCGGTTTCCTTGCGGTGGTGGCTTTGATTTTGGTTTGTCTGGCCGTCAAGATTTGGCGGCGGATGGGCTTGGTCGGGATTATCATCTGGCTGGGAATCTGCTCCGCCTACCTTCTGGGCGCACTTTGGTTTATCGTGGCCTGGCCGTTTGCTTGTTTTCGGAAAGATAAGTCAATAGCCACGGCTCACAAATAGCAAAACAGCCCCCATCTGGGGCTGTTTTTAACTGTCTACTGATAGAGGTTTGGCATGTAGAGGATAATCATACTGATGATGATGAGAATCGACATGATGATCCAGATAATGTTGATTATCTTTTTACTCTTTTTGTGAAAAAGCATATGAGTGGGCTCTGCAGTTATCTGTTATACTAAAAGCGCAGATTAAGGCTATTTTCGCATCTTTATGAGAGAATTTCAAGAAAGGAGAAAAATTAAGCGTCTGATCTATTCCCAGCTGACCTTGGTGGTTTTAATTTTGTTTTTTTTGCTTCTGGTCAAGGCTACTTGGGGAGTTTATGAAAAGAATAAGCTAAGCGCTAATAAATTGACTGAAACCGAGAAAGAATATAATTCGCTCCAGCTTCGCAGGTCAGAACTCGGTGTTAAAGTGAATTCTTTGGAGACTGAATCGGGTGTTGAGGCGGCAATTCGGGAAAAATTTCCGGTGGCCAAGGCGGGGGAGAAGGTGGTTTTTATTGTCGACCAATCGGCGACCAATTCCAGTTCGGAAGCCAAGAGCTCCGGTTTTTGGAGTTGGCTTGTCGGCTTGTTTAAGTAAGGCTCTAATGTTGTGCGGGTAGGGGTAATCGAAACCCCGTCTCATGCTTGGGAAGCACGCATATTGCCACTATACTATACCCGCCTACTGTGAAAATATACCACTAATTTCGGCAGACGATAAGTCTTGAAGTCTTGCGGTTGTGATATAATAATTTGGCTTTATAAATAACTTCTAAACAACATGAAAAATGTGACTATTTATTCGACTGCGACCTGCCACTTTTGCCACCTGGCCAAGGATTTCTTCAATGCTAACGGAGTAAAGTTTACCGATTACAATGTTGGAACCGATTTGGCCAAGAGACAGGAGATGATTGATAAGAGCGGGCAAATGGGGGTGCCGGTGATTGAGATTGGAGATGAGTTAATTGTCGGATTTGACGAGGCGAAGATCTCTAGTTTGTTGGGAATCTAAGGGAAGTATAAGTATAAAGTATAGGTATAAGTATAAAGATAAGACAAAAACCTTGGAGCAGATGCTTCAAGGTTTTTGGTTTGTGTGATATCTTAATTTCATTGCCCTCGTAGTTCAACGGATAGAACAGGCCCGTCCTAAGGGTCTGATGTCAGTTCAATTCTGGCCGAGGGCACAAAACGAAGTTTTGGCCGAGAGCAAGCAACTGCTTGCTTGTGTGCCGGAATTGAAAGGCTTTTCCTTATCGACTCTGGGAGATGGAAAAGCACCTGGCTACGTGGTAGTCAATTCTGGCCGAGGGCACATGAATAAGTGAGTAGTGGGTAGTTTGGGAAGTACTAGATTTCCTGTGCTATAATCATTTTGTCTTTAACAATAAACTAATAATCCCGACGTCAGAAGTCGGGATCCCGACCGAAGCGTTGGGGCTAACTACTCACTTCTTATGAATCCCGACGAAAAACAAATGCTCCGCGATATTGCCGAGCAGGTGGCCGAGAATAATAAACTTCTGCATAAGCTTTATAGCAAGGCCAGATGGGGGACAGTTGTCAGGGCCGCGTACTGGCTCGTGATTATCGGTCTATCGGTGGGGTCGTATTACTTCATCCAGCCCTATGTAAACCAGTTGATGGGTGTCTATAGTGGTTTAGGTGCGGATGTTGGCACTGTAAAAAGCGTGGCCGGTGGAGCGACTGATTTGTTGAAAAATCTCGGCAGATAGGCTAAACTCTCTAGGTCTGGGTCTGCCAGATAAATGCCGAGATAGCTCAGTTGGTAGAGCATTCCCCTGAAGAGGGAAGGGTCCCCAGTTCGAACCTGGGTCTCGGCACCAAAATATTAAAACAAAACCAAAACCGCCCTAGGGCGGTTTTGGTTTGGCTTATGAATTTGATTTGACCCGGAGTTTGGTTTGCTTGCCTTTGTCAATCTTCGGCAGACGAATCGTAAGGAGGCCGTGTTTCTCGGAAGCATCGGCTTCGTCGGCTTGGACCTCGGCCGGTAGGAGAATGGTCCTAGAAAATGAGCCCCAATAGAGTTCCTTGACGAAATAATCCTCGTCAGCTACCTCGTGGGTTTCTTCACGGGTGCCTTTGATTGTCACCATATCTCTGGTGATGGAAATATCGAGGTCTTCCGGTTTGACTCCGGCGACCATGGCCTTGACGATAATTTCATTGGGGGTCTGATGGACATCAACTGTCAGCTGGCCGACATCGCCACCTTCCTCCAGCCAATTTTCACCTTTTTCCTCAATCTCGGAGCCGGCATCGTCATTCATCGCCTTCTCATCAAGTCGAATAGTACCGGTTAATTTTTCAAAAAAAGATCTCTTGGCCATATGATTTAATTTTTAAACTTGCTAATGGTTTTTACTTTTTCAAAGATTAGGATAAGTAGAATTATCGTCATCCAAACGACTGAAAAGACGGCAATTACTTTCTCATTACTTACATCTATTATAAAAGAGTTGAAGAGGGTGTGCAATGTAATGGCGAGGACAACCCCGAGAATAAGGAACCAGTTCTTTATCTTTCGACTGCGGTAGTAGACCAAGGCCATGGAGGCGCCCAAAATCCCTGAGGTGCAGACATGGAGCAAGCTGGCGCCTACAAAGCGGAGGTTTCCGGAGATTAAGGAACCAATAATGTCGCCTTTCAATAGTGGGGTGATGATGAACAGGGTATTTTCCAAGGCGGCAAAGCCTAGGGCGGCGGTGATGAGGTAGATCATTGGGTCGAGCGGTTCGTCGCAGTGTTTACTTTCTAAGCAGAAAGCGGCGGCAACAAATTTGAGCATTTCCTCGATTGTGGCCCAGATTATGATAGTCATGAGCAATGAGAGGCGATAATCAGAGACCTGGCTCTCCAGCCAGCCGGCGACTGGCACCACAATCATACCGGCCAAAAAAGCCGACAGGAGCATGCCTCGCGGTTCGGGGTGAAGGCGGTCTTCTCTAATCCAAAACCAGAGCCAGAAAAGTGCCGGTAGAATCCCGCCCAGCATTGCCCAAATTATAGTGTTGATAGAAAACATGTTTAGCTAGTTTATAGTGAGTAGTTTGTAGTGGGTAGTGGGGAGAGTGAATGCTAGCTGATTTTTTACAACTGCAAACTACTCACTACGCACTACCAACTAATTAGATTGGCCACTTTGAGACCATCAGTAATTGCTGGTCGGTGATTTCCTTTGCTAGGTTGGACCAGATTTCCTCGGTCACAAAAGGGATGAAGGGGTGAAGAGTAATCAGGAGTTTTTGCAGAGTGTGGAGTAAAAATTGTGCGCGGGAATTTTTTTCGGCTTCAGTGCCAGTCGCGAAAATTGTTTTGGTCTCCTCGAGAATTATATCAGCCAAATTGTGCCAAGTGTAGTGGTATAGCTTTTCGCCAACCAGGTAAAATTTATACTCGTCCATTTCTTTGGTGATTTCGGTAATTAGAGCATCTCGTTCTTTGATTAAAGTCGAGTCTTTTTCGGTGTAAGTCTTGAAATTGGCATCAAATTTATGGCCGGATGTTTTCTCCAAAATAAATCGGGTGATGTTCCAAAGCTTGTTGGCAAAATTCTTGTAACCGCGAATTTTATCCTCGGAAAGCGCAAGTGAAGTGCCTGGCGTGTTACCGATTACCATGCCCATTCGGAAAGCATCAGTGCCAAATTTGTCGGTCAGGTCGAGTGGATTGATGACATTGCCTTTGCTCTTGCTCATCTTTTGACCCTTAGCGTCGAGAACCAGGCCGTGCAAGTAAACGGTTTTAAATGGAATTTTTCCGGTGCGGTAAAGTCCCAGCATAATCATTCTTGATACCCAAAAGAAGATGATTTCGCCAGCAGTTTCCATCACATCCGTTGGGTAATAATCCTTGAAGTCTTTACTGTCCGGGAAACCGAGAGTGGCAAAAGGCCATTGCCCCGACGAGAACCAGGTATCAAAGGTATCGTTGTCCTGTCTTAACTGGCCACCACATTTTTCGCACTTCTCTAATTTATTGTCTAAATCGACAAAGCCATCATTGCAGGAGTCGCAGATTTTGGCCGGAATTGGGATACCCCAGACAATTTGACGAGAAATATTCCAGTCAATGATATTTTCCAACCAGTGGACACTGATTTTTTCATAATGTTCCGGAATATATTTAATCTCGCCGCTTTTGATAACATTGAGCGCTTTTTCGGCGAGCGGCTTCATTCTGATAAACCACTGGCTTTTGATTTGAGGCTCGATTGTCGTGCCACATTTGTAGCAGGTGCGAACGACATGCTTGTACTTTTCATCGATTTTTTCTACTAAACCTTTGGCTTTAAGTTTCTCAATGATTAGCGGTCGGGCTTTATTGATGCTCATTCCGGCAAATTCGCCAGCAATCGGCAATAGCTTGCCTCGTTCGTCGATGACCTGTTCTTTGTCCAAATTATGTCTCTCGGCAATTTCAAAGTCTACTGGGTCGTGCCACGGAGTGATGGTCATGACGCCGGTGCCAAATTCCATATCGATAGCCTCGTCTTTGACGACGGTCGCGGTGATTGGGCCATTTATCCACTCGAGCTCGATTTTCTGGCCGTCTTTGTACTCGGCATAACGCTTATCTTTCGGATGCATGACAACATATTTGTCGCCGAATTTGGTTTCTGGGCGCGCGGTGGAAATTGTAAATGGTCCGTATTTCAAATAATAAAATTGGTCGATTTTTTCTTCGTCCTTGATTTCCAGGTCGGAAAAAGAAGTTTGGTGTTTGGGGCACCAGCTGATGATTTTCTTACCTCGATAGAGTAGTTTGTCGTCGGAGAGTTGCTTGAAAGTCTGATAAACGGTTTTGACGATATTCTCATCAAGGGTAAATCTTTCGCGCGACCAATCACACGAAGCGCCAATTTTTCGGACTTGCGACTTGATGTTGCTGGAATTTTTCAGAGTGAAGTCGAGAATTTCCTGGTAGAGTTTTTTAGGTTCGATTTCAAAACGCGAGCGACCTTCTTTTTCCAATTGTTTTTCATAAACTACCTGCGTCTCAAAACCGGCATGGTCGAGTCCGGGTAGCCAGAGGGTTTTGAAGCCCTTGAGGCGCTTGTAGCGGATGATGATGTCCTCGATAGTCATAACCAAGCCGTGGCCGGCATGAAGCGAGCCGTTGGCATTGGTCGGGGGCATTATTAGGGTGAAGTGAGTAGTGGGTAGTGAGTAGTGAGTAGTGGGGAGGTTGTCAGGATTGAAAAAACCGCTCTTTTCCCAGAGCTGGTAAATTTTCTCCTCGGTCTCCTTGGGGTCGTAGGGTTTTAGGAATTTCTCAGGGATATTATACAAATTTTGGATTTCGGGTTTTGGGTCCGCCATCGCCAAATCATAGCAAAAAATATGGCTTAAAACAAAAAACAAACCCCGGTCGCAAATGCGATCGGGGTTGCCACGACTTTTGGTGAAAAGTGTGGCGGGGAAATCGTGCCGGGTCGGATTTCTCCAAACCCGGCAGAGGAACGGTGGGGCGCGAGGGCGACTGAGCGGGAATGGACTAGTCCCCGGGAGGGAGGCCAATCCTTTTTGCGTGCTCTTTGTGCGCCGATGGCTAATTCGCCGGACACATGGGAGAGAGTCTCTCCGTGTCACCGTTTAAGCGCGGCGATTTTTCGGGGCCCAACAATCGGCGTTTCCTTTTTTAGGTTGCCGGTTGCCCTGCAGGGGTTTTGGTTTCTACGTTCGAATACGACGCAGATCCCCAGGAGCCTTGAATGCCCGTACCTGTTCCAGATCGGATCACAGATGTCGGATTCTCCCTCCGAAAGGCGACTCTTGCGAGTCCTTGGATTTAACATCCTGACCGATCTCTCCGGTGATGGGCGGTTCGCTTGCGCAAGCCGCGTTGGTCACCGGTGATTCTTAAAGATCAACTATCAGTAGTTTAGCATATTGGAGTATAAAAGTCAAGCATTTTTCAAATAAGTTTTGAGTCCTCGTGAAATAAGCCCCTGTGTAGCCCTATTTTAGGTCAAAGGCTGACCTTTTTGTGAATCCGCGTGGTGAATCTTATGAAAATTAAAAGGCCCGAGCGCTTGCGCTCGGGCCTTAAATTACAGATTTAAATATAAAGTCAATGTTTTTTAAACATCCTGGCGCTTGTGTAATTTAGGGCTTGGGTTCATTATGGTGATATTAAAACAATAACTAATTTTGATGAAAACTGAACACCCCAATCTCCAAGAAGCTTCCCACGAGTCTCCTGGTCCATTAGAAAAACTGCGTCTCATAAGAGAAGAAATTGAGAGACAAAAACGAGAAGGGATTAAAGCGGATGATGACAGAAAGGCGGCCATCATTGCCGAGGCTACTGATATGGCCGAGGGTAATGCCAAATTGGCAGAGAGAAGTGTCCAATATTACAAGCCGAATTTTGACCGACCTCTAGTCGGCGCAGAAAGAGAGGAAGCGGAGATTGGGGAGAGAGTTTGGGGTCCAAAAGGTAGGTATGCTTTGGATCAAGAAATTCTTAGGTTAAATCAAAACTACGAAGCATTGGTCAAGGAGTTCGAAGGCGCAAAAGCTGATTTAGAAGCTTCGGCTAAGGGTTCTTCGGCTGAGGTATCTGCCGCGATTGCTGAAGCTAAAAAAGAGCTGGAGAAGATGAAAATAACCCTGGATGAGAAGGTGGCCTTACTTAATAGAGGAGATGAGGAAGTGCCGGAGAAAATTGGGGCAGCCCGGGTAAATTGGAAGGGGTTTGACGAAGAGCAGAAGCGAACGATGGAGAATCCTGAACAATTCGCTGCCGAACAGATTTTGGAGGCCCGAAAACAGGCCGGCGAGACGGTAGGAGATATTTCACCAGAAGATTTGGCGAAGGCAGTTAATACTGAATCGAGGCGACGGGGACAGGTCAGAGCCGAGACCTCACAAAGAGAGGAGGCGGCGGAGATAAAAGCTACTCTGACATCCTTGACGGAGCAGGTCAACAACCACAGGACTTTAGCCATGCAACATGCCGAAAATATACGCCAAGCATTGAGTGCTGGACGTGATGTGCCTACCTTGCCTAGTGTGGCGAGTCTTGAGAAACTGAGTGATGACTTGTTCGGGGCTTCGCGGAAAAGTTCTTGGTTCAGTTTTAAAAAGGACAACTTCTCAGAAGAAGCGTCTAAGATAAAAGCGCAGGCAGAGGCATTAAGGGAACCTCTACGCGGGGAAATTCGGAATGAAGTGGGTCTTGGCAGTAAACTTTTTGAACAGGCGGTCTATTTTGACCACAACAGAATTCTCAATTTAGGCTCATTAAGCGAAGAGGAGAGATCGGCGCTGAACGATCAAAGAGAAGCCCTTCGAAAACATGTGAGTGGGGTTAATCGTGAACTTAATGAGCAAATGAGTCAGCTCTTTGAATTGATTGAACAACGATTTTCAATGCTCTTCTCCAAAAAGCTTTAGGGTAATTTAAGAAAGTTTTAGATTCCCCAAGGCGGAAAGATTTTGGTTCGCCTGGTGCTTGAAATTCAAGGCGCCGGCGATGGAAATCATAATGGCATTATCGGTGGCGTGGTCGAGCTGGGGGAGAAATAGCTTAAGATTTTTTTCTTGCGCCAACTTGGTGAAAGCCTGGCGGATTTCTTTGTTGGCGATGACTCCACCACCCAAAATCAGACTTTTGGCGCCAAACTTTTCAATGGCTTTGGCGGTTTTAGTGGTGAGAACTTCTACGACTGAGTCTTCAAATTCTCGAGCGATTTGCTGCTTGTCGGTATCGGAGAGCGTGCCGATTTTTTGTGCTAGATAAAGCACGGCGGTTTTAAGACCGGAGAAAGAAAAATTCAAGTCACCGCTTTTGAGCATTGGCCGAGGGAGAGAAATAGTGGGTAGTGGGTAGTGAGTAGTGGGTAGTGAAGGATTCCGAGCAATCTCAGCCAGGGCTGAGATTTGGGGTCCGCCGGGATATGGTAGGCCGAGAACGCGGGCAACTTTATCAAATGCCTCGCCGACAGCGTCATCTTTGGTTTGCCCGACAATTTCATACTTTCCCCAGTCCCTCATCAAAACCAGTTCAGTGTGCCCGCCGGAAATGAGCAGGGCAATGGCAGGAAACGCAGGGGTTTGTAGTGAGTAGTGGGTAGGGAGTAGTTTTTCAGATTTGGAATTTGGAAATTGGTTATTGGAAATTCCTTGTTCTCGCAGTAGCGAAACAAGGACGTGTCCTTCCATATGATTTACCGGGGTCACCGGCACTTTCCAGAGTTCGCCGAGCGCGCGAGCGAAGTTTAGACCGGTCCAAAGACAGGGCTCAAGTCCGGGGCCATTAGTGACAGCAATCGCATCGAGCTTCTTTGGCTTTACCAGTCTACTCAAATTATTTTTTATATTCTCAAAAAGAATCGTATCTTTCGCAAAGTCTATTGCAGTCTTTTGCAAAACACTAGAATAGAGATTTGTAATTTCGGGGGTGTTTAAGGTTTGTAATTTTGGATTTGAAGTTTGTTTGGTTTTTGTTTCTTGTGATTTGGAATTTCCAGAATCTAGTTCCTTTAAAACTTTCAATAGGATTGGAACTAGATTCTGGCTGTGTTCGCGTTTGGCCATCATTGGAAAAACTCCGCCATATTGCTCGTGGATTTTGATTTGCGAAATCAGTTCATTGGCCAAAATTTTTATTTTTGGCTGGCCAAAAAGCGGTTTCTTGAATTCAATCAAGGAAATGGCAGTTTCGTCGCAGGATGTTTCAATGCCGAGAATTATCATGGGATTTAATATACAGGACAAACTGGCGACTTGCATGTCTTGACTTTCCTAAATTTGGTAGTAAGCTGAAAGCAGAAGGTAAACTTAAATGAAAGGAAAATTGTGGATGCAACTATAGCCCGTCTTTTTGATGAATTTCGACAGCGGGACTTCGAGCCGATTCAATTGCAATTGTCGCCGGATTGTTATTGGACGCACACTGTGGCTCCTGCTACCCATGGTGATTTATGGCTCCGCCTGATTGATCAAGGGGATGCGAGTTCGGTCTCAGTTTGTAAAAGCGAGAGATTGGCCCGTCGCCCTTTTGAGTCCGAGTCTTGTGCGGCTGAGTTGCCAATCGATTTGGGGTGTAGTGACAGCGGGTATTATTGCGAATTTAGTTTGGCAGTCGGCGGGTCGGCGGCCAAGTGGCTTACCCAGTTCCTGTCAAGGTTCGCTGAATTGGCAAATCAGCAATCTGTCGAGGTTTCAAAGTGATTGAGTTTTCTACGTGGTGTGCCGGTAATCGAGAGATTGCCGGCCTTTATTTTTGTTGAACAAATTTGTACAAAACTAAGCCCTCACCGCTTTCGCTGAGTCGGGCGAAGTTGGGCAGTTTTGTTTAGCTAAAAATGGGTTAAGCATGTCCAAAATTTCGAGTCGTCTTTTTGGGAGGAGCATCTCAGATTGTGTTTTATCAAATCGGTATAGTTACTGTATTGATAATAAGGGGTGATAGCGACCCGAGTATTGGACTTTTCGATATAATTTCCATTTGGGTCGAGTCCGCCGTATCGAAGTCGCGACTGAGGATAGGCCAGATAAAGCTTGGCGCGGAGGTTTAAATGAGGTGGCACTTGATCGAATGGTCCGTCAAAATAATTGTTTTTCGCCACATTTTGTCTGGCTATTCCAACCAGAAGTAGGCGTTGGGGACCTTGATAGAAAACAAAATCCGTATTCTTCCCTAGCCGATAGTTGTTTCCTAAGTCGGTCAATTCATCCCCGATATTCTCATCTGGATTTGCTATGAAGTAAAAGGCGCTTGTCTTGTTGTTGAAAATTAGTACGAAGCGTATTCCTGACTCGTCTACAATTTGAGAGATGAACTGTTCGTCGGCTAGCAGCTTAAGATTTTTAGGCAGTTGCTGATTGGAATCATTAAGTATAAATGTCACTGTTTTTCCGAGGTACGAGATTTTGTATTCATGTCCTGATTCGCGTTTGATTGCTAGCCCGTCATGGGCAGTGATGTCCCCGGCCCAGTTCTTTGTTGAGGTTGCATGGGGGTTGTCCATGTCGAAATAACCGAAATGCAAGATCCCATTTTCTATGTCTGAAAATCTGATGTTACCGGCTATAATTTTATTTGGAATTTTTAACCGATAGTAGTAATAGCCTTCAGTTGGGTAGACGATTGCCAGACTTGGCAAACGCTTCCAGATGTAATTTAAGAATTCTACAGGTTGGGTATAATCTGGGACTGGCAGGGTAAGTGATAGAAGATTATTTATCCCCAGAGAATAGTAACTTCGAAATGACTGAAACATTTCCGAAGGACGAAGCGTATTGTATGAGAGGTCGTTGGCCAAGATGTAAAATTGGTTGAGTCTAAAGTTGCTTGGTATCGAAAAAAACAAAGGCAAAATAAGACAAATTGCCAATCCATAAGCTAACATAAAACCAATCGTTGAGGACTTCTTGATTGTAAAGTCGTTACACGCTCGTGTAACTAGCCGCCGCAATTTACCAATTGAAGAATCCATTGAACCAGTCAGTAATTGCGTCGAATATCCCACCAGAGTCGCTGTTGTTTACATTATTAATGTTTGACTGACTATTTAGGTTAAAGTCTAGGTCGTCTGAAGCAAATCCTGAATCGAAAAAGACGCTAAGCTCTTCATCATGGGTGCCGTTAGCTTTATCTTCCTGGATACTTATAGTCGTATCGTGATCGTCAAAAAAATCGCTCACCGCTTTTTCATGCGTTCCGTTATCCTTATCTTCCTGGATACTTATAGTCGTATCATGATCGTCAATAAAATCGCTCACTGCTTTTTCATGCGTTCCGTTATCTTTAGCACTTTGAGTGAGATCGTGGTCGTCGAGGAAGTTACTAAGCGCAGTATCGTGTGTGTCGTCACTTTGAACCAAACTATGCGTTCCTGAGCTGTTTATTAATCCATGGGAATAATCGTCGGAAGAGTATATGATTACATCGGCGACTTGCTTGTTGACATCAAATTTAATTTCTCGGTTTTTGCCGTAGCCGATTATAAGAGCCAAAATCAAAACAACTATCAAAGAAAGCCAGGCACGTTTGGCGTCGATTGGTGGCTGGTTAGGCTCGCCGAGATTATTAGGAGTCATTTCAGTATTGGTTAAAAGTTAGCTTACTAATGTATAAATGTTACCGCCTTACAGTGGCAATTGCAATCAGACTGTAAACAGTTCAGTTTTTTACCTTGCTTGAAATTTGTATAGAACTAAATTTTTGTCACTTTCGCCAAGTTTGGTGAAGTTGGGGCAGGTGAACGGCGCGGAGTAGGCGTAGGCGATTTGGAATTTTTGGGCGAGGGCAGTTTTTTCGGCGCAGTTGGCAGAGAGGAAGGTGTTGTAAGTCAAAATTTTGTTGGTTAGGGTTGAGGGTTTGGAGTCCAGTGGAAAATTTTGTGTCGCGACGCCGATGACAAGGCCTTTCCATGGCGGAGCGATAAAGCGTTGGTTTTTGATATTTTTGAAAAGTTCGAGGTCGGCTGGAGTCAGATAGATATTGGCCGGGGAGGCGGGCGCAATTTTGGCTAGGCTTTCGCCGACGCGGATTTGCATTACCAGTTTCTGCCAGTCGGTATATCTGGTGTAGAAAGGTGAGGCGAGAGTGAAAATTATTAAAATCAGGATGGTTAAATTGAAATCGGAAAGTCGCCGATATTTTTTTTGGAGCCAGGCAAAAATATCGGCGGCCCCAAGACCAGAAAGAATAGTGAGCAAAATTGAGGTGATAACAATTACTCGTTGGTATTCAATGATAAAAACTTTTTGGGTGCCGGAGTAAACTGTCCAAAAAACGAGGCCGATTAGGGTGAGGCCGATAATTGGCCAGTTTTTGTTTTTAAATTCTTGCCAGAAGCCTGGAAGTGCGAGAAGTATGACCCAGATTGGGATTATCGTAAAAATGTTAAATTTCGGGATGCCGTTTTGAAGATTGGTTCGGAAGATCAGGGAAAGAATCGAATCTTTAAGTGAGATGAGGTTGCTGTTGCCAAAAATGAAGGCTAGGGCGACTAGGAAAATAATGGCGAGTGAACCAAGAGTCAGCCAAATTTCTTTTTGGCTACGATTTTTTAGTCCCACGGCGATGATCAAGGGTAGTGAGAAAGCGATTATTGGCGGGTAGAAAATTATTGATAAGATTGAAAAAATTGCCACTAGAGTTCTCTTTTCGGAAGCGACGGACAAAAGAGCAAATAAAAAAAGAATTAATCCAGCCGTGAGAGGCAGGAAATTCCAAATGCCCGGCAGGTTGGCGCCGTTTACAATATAAGGAATTGAAAGTGCTACCAAAAGTGAAGCGGGCAAGCCGGCGCCAAGTCGTCTCGAAATCAAATAAGCCAAAAAGCAAATTAGGAGACCGGATAAGATTGCGAGCGCGGGGTAAGTCGTTAAGGGGTTAAGCTCCGTGATTAAGAAAAACTCTGAAATGGTGGAAAAAAAGGGGAATGTCGGATTATTGAAACGGCCGTTTTGCCAGAGAGGATTGACTAAAGGGAGAGATTTATTCTCGATTGAATAGTTGATGAGCGAAATGCCGATCCATTCATCCGAAAAGTAGGGATAGTCGGAGCTACTATTCTCGACCGTCTGATAGCCATTTGAGGTGGTGATGAGGCCGGTGTAGGAATAGTGGACAGACCAGAGTTGGAAGGTAATAATGAAAACAGTGAAAATAATAAAATAGTTGATAGCCAGTTTGGGTTTATCTGTTCGGTGTCTTTTTAAAAAAAGGATTATTAGGGAAACTAAAACGACGATTGAATGAGTCGAGATGAGAAGATTGTAGGTAAAAACTCCTAGAGCCTGTGAGGCGACTGCCAAGATTAGATGGAAACCGATTAAACCCGCTGAAATGGTCAAAAAACCTTTAAAACGGTCCTTAAACAGGAGGGCCAAGGAGAGTGGTATAATCGAGAGAATTATTCCAAAACAGGCCATAAACATAGGAACACTTTAGCATGAAAATAGTTAAGAACCCCTACGAATGGGGCACACGAATGAATATATGACTAAAAATCACGAAATATCAGTGGTCATCCCGTGCCTAAATGAGGAAAAGGGTATCGGTTTTTGTCTGGAGGAGGCGATGGGTGTTATTAGGAAGCGAAATTTGTCGGCCGAAATTGTTGTGGTTGATAATAATTCGACTGACAAAACGGCGGAGATTGTTTCTGAGTACCAGAAAAAATTTGCTGATTTGGTTTTGGTTAATGAAGAAAGGCCCGGTTACGGTGCGGCATATTTAAAAGGTTTGGCGGTGGCATCGGGAAAATATTTGATTATGGCGGATGGTGATGGTACATATGATTTTTCTTTGATTACTGATTTTGTCTCTAAATTGAAGTCCGGTTTTGATTTGGTGGTAGGGAATCGGTTTGCCACCAAGGATGTCAATTTGGTGATGCCGTGGCTGCACCGCAGGATTGGCAATCCGTTTTTGTCATTTCTCGTCCGAGCATTTTTCGGCGCGAAAATTAAAGATGTACATTGCGGGATGAGGGCAATTACCAGAAGGGCTCTTGAAGCTGTCGACTTAAATACCACCGGTATGGAGTTTGCTTCGGAAATGGTAATTAAAGTCGCGAGGCGAGGCCTCAAGATCGGTGAGGTAGACATTTCTTATCGAAAAAGGTTCGGGGATTCAAAGCTCGAATCGTTTAGTGATGGCTGGCGACATTTGCGTTTTATTTTGCTTTATTCACCGCTTTTGCTTTTCCTTTTACCCGGTCTTATTATTTTGGGTTTGGGAGTCATCGGCTTAGTCGGCTTTTACTTTGGCAGTCTGAATTTGTTTGGTATGAATTTTTATGTCCATCCTATGTTCGTCTTTTCGGTGATGATTCTCCTCGGCTATCAGTTGGTTGCCTTTTCGGCTTTTTCAAAAATTTATGCCATCTCTCATCTGGGCGATCATAACCGGCTCATTGAATCGCTCTTCAGAAAAATCACCGTCGAACGCGCCAGCATTCTGGGAATGACTTTTTTTCTGCTCGGACTTTTGATTTATCTTTTTATTTTTGTAAAATGGTTTTCGTCCGGTTTTGGCGAGCTTGATGAAATCAAAAATTCGATTGTGGCGCTCACCCTGCTCGTAGTTGGGGTCCAGACCTTCTTTTCGGCCTTTATGCTAAGCACTCTAGGGATTAAATCTAAGCAATAATGAAAATCGCGATTCTTCATAATTTTCTAGACAATATCGGCGGGGCGGAAGTCGTGGCTCTGACTCTCACCCGTGAGTTTAAGGCTGACCTTTATACCACGAATGTTAGCGCGGAAAAGATTAAGCAAATGGGTTTTGGTGAAGTCTTGCCTAGGATTAAGTCGATTGGTTGGGTGCCGAAAAATGCGCCCTTCCGACAGCAGTTGACCTTATGGCGTTTTCGACGCCTAAATCTTGGTCGGCAGTATGATTTTTATATTATCGCCGGTGACTGGGCAATGTCCGGTTTGGTAAATCATCATCCGAATCTTTGGTATATCTTCTCGCCACTCAATGAGTTGTGGCAATTTAGGAATCATGTGAGAGAGGATTTATTGAGCTGGTGGCAACGGCCGATTTTCGACGCGTGGGTCCGGTTTAACCGCTGGTTGACTATAAGATATGCCAAAAGCGCTGACCAGATGGTTTCGATTTCAGAAAATACGCGGGCTCGAGTTAAAAAATTTTATAATCAGGAATCGGAAATTATTTATCCGCCGACTGATATCTCCAAGTACCTCAATCGGCCAAGTGAAAATTTCTGGCTGTCGGTCAATCGTCTAACTCGGCACAAACGGATTGAAAATCAGATGGGAGCTTTTGCCAAAATGCCGGATGAGAGACTGGTTATTGTTGGCAGTTATGAGAAGGGCTCAAGACAGTTTGAAAGCTACAAGAAATATCTGGAGAAAATCAAACCGGCAAACGTTGAGATAATAAATTGGGCGACGAATGAAAAATTGATTGATCTGTATTCACGGTGCAAAGGATTTATCACGACCGCGAAAGATGAGGATTTTGGTATGACACCGGTCGAAGCAATGGCCTCCGGCAAACCAGTCGTGGCGATAGACGAAGGCGGTTACAGAGAGACTGTCACCAATGGTACGGGGGTATTGATTAATAATTTGGAGGCAGAAACAATCGTCGAGGCTGTCAGGAAGATTAATGAAAATCCGACAGCTTATCGGGAGGCGTGTTTGGCAAGGGCCAAAATTTTTAGCGTGGCAGAGTTTGGGTCCAAGATTAAAAGAGTGATTCAAAAAGAATGAAAAAAGAAATTTTAGTCAGCGTCATAATTCCGGCGCGTAATTCCGAAAAGTATCTCGGCGCTTGTTTGCGTTCGGTTTTGGCTCAAGATTTTGAGAATTTTGAGGTGATTGCGGTGGACAATAATTCGACTGATGGGACCAAGGAAATCATTTCGGGTTTGGCGGAAAAGCATCAAAATTTAAAGTATGTTTTTGAGCCGAAAATCGGTCGCGGAGCGGCCCGGAATACTGGTGAAAAACAAGCCAAGGGGGAGGTAATTTTAATGACCGATTCGGACTGTGTGGCGCCAAAAGGCTGGGTAAGGGCCATGGCGGGGCCAATTTTGGCCAAAGAGGCCGTTGCGGTTCAAGGTGGGGAAATTGGGCTTAAGCAAAATTTTTGGAGTCGGCAGGCCGATTTGAGAGCTGAGGAGAGATTCGAAGCTTTTAAGCGGGGCGACCGAATGGTTATGGTGGATACCAAAAATTTTGCAATCGGCCGACAATTTTTGGAAAAATTGGGATTTAGCAGCCGCAGTTTTGCGAGGGGTAATGATACCGACTTGGCGATTCGGCTGTTGAAAAAGGAGATTATTCCGGTCATCAAAAATGATATCAGAGTCGCGCACGAGCATTGTGATAATTTTCTGGCTGTGGCGCGCAAGTATTTTTGGGGTGGTTTTTGGTGCCAGAAAATTACCACGGCTCACCATTTCTTTTTACGGCAAACTAATTTCTTGAAGGAAACTGAACAGGCCCGCAAGCCGATTCGTGAGTCGCTCTCTAATCTTAGGGCGACGATTTTTGACAAGGGTTTCGGGTATTTGCTTTTCGATCTGGTGACCGGTGTGGCTTGGCGATTTGGCCTGGCCCGTTCGAGGCGCAAGTCGGCTCCGGTTTTAGGGAAGAAGTGTGAAAGGAGTTTTGATGAGAGTATTACGGTTTTGGTGCCGGTGAGAAATCGCTACGATTATCGGATTAAAAATTGTTTAAAAAGTTTGAGGGGCCAGTCTCATAAACAGTCTCTTTTAAAAATTATTATCATCGATTATGGCAGTGAAAAGAGACACAAAAATTTTTTTGGTGGACTCTGTGAAGAATTTAATGCCCGAGGCATTTGGACCGGACGAAAAAATGAAGTTTGGAATAAATCAAAATGCCTGAATCTCGGTCTTAGGGAAGTAAAATCAAAGTATGTACTTGTCGCCGATGTCGATGTGGTTCTTGAAAGGAGCTATCTGGAGACCTGTGTCTCAATCGCCGGTGAATTTAAAGACGGGGTAGGTCTTTATCCAGGAATTTTGGATTGCTCTAAAGGTGCAGTTGATTCCGGTACGGATGTGGTTGGAAATTTCAATCGGCTCGTAAAACAATCGACCTATCGAGGCGATAAATATGAGGGGCACTTCCCGTATGGTGTCGGGATTTTATTTACCGAGACAGAAATTTTGAAGCAACTCGGCGGGTATGATGAATTTTATGAGAGTTGGGGTTCGGAAGATTTGGATATGATGAATCGGTTGCAGAATTCCGGCGTTGAGATTTTGAATGTTTCGAATTATACGCAAGCGATTCACCAGTGGCATGAGAAAAATGAGGGAGTAAGTAATGATTCGAATTTGTCGAGGCGAATTAAGCTAAACCAGCAGTACTATGAAAACAATTTTTCAGTCGTCAGGAATAATTCTAAGTTGGCAGCTAAATCTCCCAAATCTCTGCCGGGAGAATTTTGGGGCATCACCTCTTTTTTTAATCCGGCCGGTTACAAAAATAAGTATGAAAATTATTTGGTTTTTCGCGAGGAATCTAGGCGGCAAGGTCTCAAGCTTGTAGCCGTCGAGTTGGTATTTGATGGTGGTGAGTTTGAGCTCAAGGATAGTGATGCTGAAATTGTTGTCCGGATTCGAGGTGGCAGAGAAAATATTATGTGGCAGAAAGAAGCGTTGCTTAATGTCGGCCTAAAGCATTTGCCCGGTGGTTGCGACAAGTTTGCTTGGGTGGATTGTGACATTATTTTTTCCGATAACGATTGGATTAGGAAGACCTCGGAATTGCTCGAACAGTACAAAGTCGTTCAACCTTTCGAGAGGGTTGTCAGGATGGAGTCGGGTGTCAAAAAAATTGAAGAACACAAGGCTGGCGAGGCCAGTAAGAAACCGGTTGAGCCTAGTCTAAGCTTTGCTTTGGCCTGGAAGTTAAAAACCAACGAAATGGTGTCTGGGGATTTCACTAAATATGAACCGGGTTTTGTCTGCGCTGCTAGAAGGGAAGTTATGGACAAGATTGGATTCTATGACAGGGCGATTACCGGGGCGGCCGATTCGGTGATGATTCGGGCTTTTTGCGGTTGGCGGCATTTTACAAATCTAAACGGTTTGTCGGAGGGCTTAATCAAAAGACAGGATCGCTGGTCGCTGTTGGCATATAAGGAGGTTCAAAATAGTATCTATTTTATTCCCGGTGATATTTTTCATTTGTGGCATGGCACAATTCCTGAAAGGCGATATTCGTATAGAGATAACATTTTGCGGGTGAGGAATTTTGATCCGAATTTTGATGTGACGATTAATCGAGACGGTATTTTGGAGTGGACAACTCACGATGAAGAGGTTAAGGCCGGGTTGAGGGAATATTTCTGGGTAAGGAACGAGGAGGGGAAGCTGAAATCGGTGGCGCCGAGTAGGATTGAGTCGGCTCGTAAACCTCGGGCACGACTTAAGATGCGCCTATTTTGGAGACAGGCTAAGATTGTTGCCAGTTTTGATTTGGGTGACGGCTATTTCAGGTTGTTGGGTTTGGTCGGACAGAAAATCAAGGGAAATAACCAGGGATTATATTTGTCACTAAAAAGATATTTTCCGGATAAAAATTAAGACTGACTGGTATTTTCGGGTTTGAGTTTCATGGCCTCCAAATATTTTTGAAAAACGCTTGCTGGCGTGCCGATTTCTCGGATCTTACCCTGATCGAGCCAGATGGCTTTGTGGCAATTTTTCAAGATGCTTTCTTCGTCGTGACTCACGAGGATGACGGCGGCGCCACCCTTGATGAGGTCGTCCATCCTCTGCGTGGCCTTTTCCTTAAATTTGGCATCGCCGCCAGAAGAAAGGATTTCGTCGAGAAGCAGGATGTCGGGGCTTTGGTGTTTGATGCAGTGAATGACGGTCGAAAAATTGAGGCGGGCGAGCATGCCGGTAGAAAATTGGTAAACCTTCATGTCGACAAATTCGCGCAGACCGGAGAAGTCGACGATTTCATCAAAACGAGAGCCGATGTCCTTTTGGCTCAAGCCCATGACGGAGCCCATTAGGTAAATATTTTCGCGCATCGTGAGCTTGGGGACGGAGCCTTGATTCACGCCTGTCAGGTAGACGGTCTTGCCACGGGTCGTGATTTGGCCGGAATCCGGCTGATAGACCTCGGCGATGAGGCGGAGCAAGGTGCTTTTGCCGGCCCCGTTTTTGCCGATGATGCCGAGGATTTCGCCGGCGGAGACCTCGAAAGAGATATCATCGAGTACAGGAATTTCTCTTTTCTCGGTATGACCGGAAAGGAGGCCGACGAACCGCGAAAGAGCGGTGTCGCTTTTCCTAAAGTCGGCGCGGAATTTCTTGGAGAGATTTTTGATTTCGATGCGTCTAATTTTTTCGCTCATAATTTTTCGGCTAGACGATTTTTAAACTTTTCGAAAATCAAAAGGCCCAACAGGAAGACGGCAATACTGCCAAGCGTGATGATTGTGACAGTCTCGACGCTTGGGATTTTTTGATAAATAACAATATCTCTTGCTGCGGTGATGAAGTAAGAAAGGGGGTTCCAAGTGTTGAGCCGGTGTAGGGGGCTGCTCGGATTAATTGAATAAAAAATCGGCGTGGCGAACCAAAGTAGGCGAGTAAAGACGACCCAAACATTTCGGAGGTCACCGATGTAGACACCGCAGACCGAAAGTATGAGAGAAATACCGGCTGTGAAAAGGGTGAAAAAAAATAGAATTATTGGATAAAAAATTAGCCAGCTGATGTCAACTTGAAAAAAGAAAGCAAAAATTAGCAAAGCGACCAGCTCGAAGAGGTGAGAGAAAATGAATTGCCAAACCCCAGAGAGAACGAAGGGTTCCATCTTGATCTTAAGCGACTTGATAAAACCGGAGTGGCTAGAAATTACTTGGGTTGAAAAGCCGGTGACGGCGCTCCAAAAATTGAACATGATTAGGCCGATGAAAAGATAAAGCGGGTATTTTTCGATTGAGTCTTGGGCTAAGGTGCTACTGATAAAAAATAGAATTAGAAAAAAGACGAGAGGCTCAAGGAGATACCAAAAAATGCCAAGAAAACTGCCCTCATTTCGGACTTTGAAATTCGCCTTGGCCAAGGAGAGGCTAAGCCCAAGGACGCTTTTTATTTCTTGGAGTAGGGGATTCATTTTCTGATTCCGAATTTTGGCGGAAGGGGCGAGATTCGAACTCGCGTGGGGCTTACGCCCCCAACCGATTTCGAGTCGGTGCCGTTATAACCACTTCGGTACCCTTCCATAAATTTACGATACCTATTCCAGATTTTAGGATTTGAAGACCCGATTTTATCCAGGTATCTTTTTATTTCCTTTTCCCGTCTCCAAAAAATTGCGAATCGGGTCTTCTGGGTTGGGTGAAAACCTAGATGCTCAAGTGACTCCTTGAAAAAGCCTAAGATCGGTAAAGATCTATTTGTAAAATTCATCCCACTGTGAAAATATAGTTTATTTTTAATAAAATGTCTATCAACGTAAAAACAACCGTCTGTGTCGAACAGTCCTCTTAGGCAAGCCTTTCTGTAGTTGTCAGATTTAGAAATCCAAGATGGCACCTTGACCTGTTCCCTGACCTTACTTCCGGGCGACAAGCCCATTTTACATAAGTAATTTACTGCCAATGTTCTCGATACGATAACGTCTATGACGTTTGTGTTTTTCCGATATACCAATGAAGGTTTTATGTCGAAGACCTTTTTGATAAGATCCGCGACATATTTAGAGTATTGTTCATCATCAATTTTGTGCAGAGTAATTACGATCTGTCTTCTTGTCATTCCGCCGTCACCTAAGATTATACCAATAAGTTCGGCCAGCCTGACCGAGTGGTCAGGCTCTTTGATAGCGAGAGGTGAGAAAAAAGTTACACCTTGGGCTCTCATGGTTTCAGATGATCTAATCCCGCCAAGTCTTCGACCATCCGCTGTTCCCGGGTTGCCGTACAAAGCCTGTCTCGTCAGCCCGCCAATTTTTCCGTTCGTTGACTTAATTTTTGATTCGTCAATTTTTCTTGCTGGCCTCGGTAAACTGAATGGCAATTTAGTCGAAACTGACTTGATAAAATTTTCAGGTAGAGCAGTTCTGCTATTTCGCCAGTCTTGAAGGCTACGTGTTGAGATACCGTAATCCTTTGCCAGCTTTGACCATGAACCGTAGGTGTGCTTTAGGGGCGTAAATATTTGATCCAGGTCTTCTTGAGTGAAAAAATATCTAAGCATAAAACAATTGTAGCATACATCTATCAACGTCTCAGGCAAGATGCTGATTGTATAAATTTTTGCGATTTTCGCAAAAAATGCTATGCTCTCTGTGTTGTAGTTAGCTCTGTCTTTTCTCAATCCTTAACTACAAACTACCCACTACACACTACCAACTAAATGCTGGCCCTATCGTCTAATGGTTAGGACACGGCCTTTTCAAGGCTGTAGAGGGGTGAGCTTGGGGTGGGACCCAAGCGCAAGGCCGGAGCGAGCGAAGGCGAGTGAGGCGGGGTCGCAGAATTTTTCAGCAGAAAAATATCTGTGACCGACTCAAAGGAGTCGAACCCGGTTTAGTTTGATAATAAAATATTGGCCCTATCGTCTAGTGGTTAGGACACGGCCTTTTCAAGGCTGTAATCGGGGTTCGACTCCCCGTAGGGTCACAACGCAAATGCGCAACCGCCGAGAGGCGGTTTTGCGTTGTGACCCTAAGCAGAGCTAAACGCTCTGCGTCGGGGAGTCGAAGCCTGTTTGAGTATTTTTCTAAGCTTCTGAAGCGTAAGAAAAATCCAAACAGGGTACTGACCCTGTAAGGGTCGAATCTCCCCGTAGGATCACTAATAAATCGGGCCGTTCTATTCTAGCTTTTTGCAAAAAGCTAGAATAGAGAAATGGGAGGTTGTGGTGTATAATTTTTGGATGGCGATTAATTATCGAATAGTCGAAAGAATTGTGAAAGGTTTTGCCAATCACAATCGTCTCAAGATTCTTGAGTTGCTCCAAGCAGAGCCAGAATTATCGGTTATTGATGTGGCGGATAAGTTGGGAATCGGGTATATGAACGTTTCGGACCACATCCGTAAAATGAGTATTGCCGGTTTGTTGATGAAGCGTAGCAACGGACCGTTTGTACTTCACAAATTAACACCTCGAGCTGAGGGCATTCTAGCATTTTGCAAAAAGCTAAAATAGAGAAAGGGGAGTGGAGAAGTAGGAGAGAGAGTGGGGAAGGAAAGAAGAGAAGAAAAGAAAAAGAAGAGAGAAAGGGGAGGGAAAGGGGTGATGGTGGCGGGGTGGAGGTGGGGGTTTGGGTGATTGTAAAGCGGGGGTTTTGGGCGTATATTTGGTGGGTAGATCTGGGGTCTGTGATTCAAGACCTACCTACCGGCAGGCAGGTTCAAGATTCAGGATTTAAGATATAGGTATGGAGATTGAAAAAGAAATTTTGGAAATTAGGGATAGCACGTTCGCGCTGCTGCGCTCAGTATTCCCTCGCTCGACGCTCGGTCAGAAGTTAGTGGCTAAAATATTATATGGATATTGGAAAGGAAATTGAGGATATCAAAATCAGAAACCAAAGGGTGGAGATGGATAAGGCGTGGGAGGTGAGTTGGACTCGCCGGCTTTTTATAGCCGGCTCGACTTATGTAATCGCCGGGATTTGGCTCTTGATGATTGAGGATTCTTTGCCGTGGCTTAAGGCTTTGGTTCCGGCGGGTGGGAGGAAGTAAGTGAAAAGTTGAAAGTGTAAAGTAAAAAGTGCGGAAAGACGCTTTCGTTGCCGTTTGTCACATTCGGTCTACTGACCTCAGTATTTCCTCACTCGACGTTCGGTCACCGAAAAATGTGGGGCTAGAATAGGTTATAGCCACTAGCCAATAGCCAATAGGTTTGGGAAAAGAAATTTATGACCAAGATCAAGGATCTTCAAAAAATTGATAGGCCAAGAGAAAAGCTGCAAAAGTATGGCGCAGGTAAATTATCCGACGCTGAACTTTTGGCAATTCTACTTCGAACAGGTACAAAAGATTTAAATGTTTTAAAATTAGCGCAAAAGATTTTACAAAAATTCGAAAATGAAAAATTTATTAATATCACAATTGACGAATTAAAGACAATCCACGGGTTGGGGCCAGTAAAGGCTTGTGAGATTATTGCTTGTTTTGAGCTTGGAAGACGAATGTTGAAAGGTAAAAAATCATCAATTCTACTTTCTTCTAAAGATGTTTGGGAACGAATGGAAGATATTAGGGGAAGCAAAAAAGAGCATTTTGTAGTTTTTTATCTAGATAGTAGAAATCAAGAGATAAAAAAAGAAATTATTTCAGTTGGAACTTTAAATGAAAGCCTTGTTCACCCTAGAGAAGTATTTGAGGGTGCAATAAAAAATAATGCTTCTTCAGTTATTATTGCTCACAATCATCCCTCTGGAGATTTGGAACCCTCGCAAGCCGATATTGAGATAACAAAAAAATTAATTCATGCTGGGAAAATTCTAGATATTAAAATAATTGATCATATTATTGTAGTAAATGATTCGTGGTCAAAGATTGAAGTGTAAGAAAGTAATTGTATGAAAATAAAATCAATAAAAATAAATAATTTCCGCTCAATCAAAGAAGTTGAAATAACTGGACCCCTTGATGATGTGTGGACATTCGTCGGTCAAAACAATGCCGGCAAATCATCAGTAATGCATGCAATCAGAGCTTTTTATGGTGAATATGATGTGAAAGCCGAGGACTTTTGCCGAGCAGATGGTTCCAATAAGCCAATAGAGATTACTATGGAGTATAAGCTTTCCGACGATGAATTCTTACAGCTTCCTGAGCAATACAAATTACCCAATAATATTCTTTCTGTAGTCAAAAGATATGCGAGAGATTCTTTGAAGGGTGAATCACACGGATTTACTAAAGATTCGACAACTAGTGAAATAAAGGAAGTAGAGGAAGAATTTTTTGGAGCAAAAAACGTTGCTGTGGGAAAATTAGGAACGGTTATTTATATCCCCGCTGTTAAAGATTTAGGGGAGGAATTAAAAAAGACAAAATCATCCCTATTTTCAAAACTAATAAGTCGAATACTTACAGAGACGCTTACAGACCTTCCTTCGTGGAATAATCTTATTAAAAATACTGAGGAATTTGCGAATGATTTAAAGAGTCCAGTTAAAGCGACTGGCGAATTTAGAAGTGTGACTGAGATTGAAGAAAATTTATCAAACCGACTTAGTGGTTGGGGTTTAAAATCTCAAATAACAATTTCCGCTCCTTCTCCGGAAGACATTATTTTGTCGGGAGCCAAACTAAGATTAATTTCAAATGAAACAGGGGTTGAAGAAGACCCAATGAATCTTGGTTCAGGTGCCCAACGTTCGATTGTAAATAACCTACTTCTTTTGTGGGCTGAGATAGAAAGCAAAAAAATAAAGACTGATAAAAAGAAATTTAGCGGTGAGATAACCCTTCTCTTGTATGAGGAACCGGAGGCACTTCTTCATTATGATCAAGAGTGTAAGTTGTTAAGAAATCTTGAAGATCTTTCTAAGACCAATAACAGCCAGGTACTTATTTGTACGCATTCACCCAATCTCATTAGTGCAAAAAATGAATCTCTAAAATGTGTATCAAGATTTGTAAAAAATTCTGGTATTTCTACTAAGTACAGTGCAACAGAAATTTTTTTGAATAATCTTAAAACAAATGCACCAGATTTTGATTTTGTACTTTGGCTTAACCCTGATCGTAATACTATGTTTTTTGTTGATAAGGTTATTCTAGTGGAAGGCCCATCTGATAAAGCCTTCTTAAATTATCTTACGAGAGAAAATAGCCTTGATAAAAATTCATACATAGTTGATTGTGGGAATAAAAGCAACTTGCCTAATTTTATGAAACTATGTGAGCAGTTTGGCATCAAGCATTCCGTTATGTTTGATAAAGATGGTGATACTTCAGCAAACCATAAAGCTTGGAATAAAGCTGTTGTAGATGCAAAAAATTTATTCACCGTAGACATTAAAGACTTCCCGATAGACCTTGAGACGTATATTAGATTTGATAAAGTTCCAGTTACAGGCAAGTTTAAAAAACCTCTTGAAGTTCTACGCCAGTTAAAAGAAGGTAAACTGTCTGTTGTTCATAATACAGAATTTGTAACTTTTTTAAATAACTAACTTTTTCATTTCGATGACAAAAATGTATCAAACAAAAGAGCAAGTTTTGGAGAAAGCAGAAACAATTTTGCATAAATCTTTGCGTAGAGCTATCTCTACAGAAGCAATCGGAATTATTGAGGCCCAAATTGGAGAATACGGAATGAAGCGCAAAGGCTTCTTGGGTGATTTGGTAGAAAAATACTTTTTCGACATTAATCCAGGAAATATTAGCGAGCCAGATTTTAAAATTGCAGAAGTTGAACTTAAAACAACTCCGCTAAAGAAACATAGCAATAACAAATTGGTTTCAAAGGAAAGATTAGTTTTTTCGATGATTAACTACGACACTGTTGTAAATGAAACATGGAAGCTAAGCTCTTTCTTGAAGAAAAACAAGTCACTGTTATTAATGTTTTACTTATGGATAGAAAATAAGAGCATTCTTGATTATGAATTTAAATTTGTTCATTTATTGAATTTACTAGAAGATATTTCCAATGAGGATGTTTTTCAAATTCAGAAAGATTGGGAGTATATTGTTTCTAAAATAAAACGAGGAGAAGCGCATCTTCTATCTGAAGGCGATACCTATTATCTTGGTGCTTGTACGAAGGCTGCGAACAGTAGAGTTGTAAGAGACCAGCCAATGAATCGTGCACCTGCAAAACCTCGTGCATTTTCCTTCAAACAACAATATATAAATTACCTAATTAAAACAAAACTACTTGGCGAAAAAACAAATACGGATTCAATTTTTAAGAAACAGAGACGGATTGAAACCATCGAAGATTTAATTAAGGAAAAATTTTCTGCATTTATAGGAAAAACTGATAAAGAGATACTTAAGAAACTTGGCTCAAATCTTGGCACAAAAGCAAAAAGTTATAAGAGATTGATTGTTAATAGGATTCTTGGTGTTAATTCAAATAATATTGAGGAACTAGAAAAGGCTAATATAACTCTTAAAGTAATAACACTTGAATCTAGTGGAACACTCAGGGAATCTATGTCATTCCCTGCGTTTGATTATAAAGATTTAATGATCCAAATTTGGAATGATGACGAAGAAGAATCAATGGCTGATTTTCACCTGCAACTTGAGACTAAAAAATTCTTATTCGTTGTGTTTCAAAAACAAAAAGGAAGTGGTGACATACTACTCAAAAAAACTATGTTTTGGAATTTCCCAATGAAAGATATTGCTGAAGCAGAAAATGTTTGGAAAAAAACTGTTGATTGTATTAATGATGGAAGATATGACGAATTACCAAAAATTAAAGATAGTAAGGTTGCACATGTTCGCCCGCACGGGAAAGATTCTACGGACACAATAGAAACACCTCAAAAAACATTAGAAATGAAGCGCTGTTTCTGGTTAAACGCTAAATATATACAGCAAGCCATAGAAAACAGTCAAGATCAAGATTGATCTTTTTATCTCTATTTGTTAGAATGGGAACATGAAAAGAATTCGAGTTGTTGAACTGTTTGCAGGCGTAGGTGGCTTTCGTGTTGGTTTGGAGACTGCTACAAGAAATAATGGGCACATCAGGTATGAGGTAGTTTGGAGTAGTCAGTGGGAACCGGGTGCAAGTACTCAGCATGCTTCTCAAATCTATGAAGTAAATTTTGGTAAAGATGGACACTCGAATGAGGATATTCAAAAAATTATTGATAATAAATTCCACGAAATTCGAGACCATGATCTTTTAGTCGGAGGATTTCCTTGTCAAGATTACTCAGTAGCTAGGACATTAAGTCAGGCGAAGGGCTTAGAAGGGAAAAAGGGTGTTTTGTGGTGGTCAATATACAATATTCTTCAAAGGAAAGGTAAAAAGGCCCCTTCGTTCCTTTTATTGGAGAACGTCGACCGTCTGCTCAAATCCCCATCAGTACAAAGAGGTCGTGATTTTGCTGTGATGCTTTCCTCACTTAATAATTTGGGCTATGCCGTTGAGTGGAGGGTCATAAACGCCGCAGAATACGGGATGCCTCAAAGAAGAAGGAGAGTCTATATTTTGGGCTATAAAAAAGGCACGGAAATTTATAAAAATCTCGAAGCGCAAGAAGATAAGGAAAGATGGATAAATAAAGACGGGGTTACCGCCAAGGCTTTTCCGGTAAAAAATATAGTCCTAAATAAAAATAAATTCACATTGGAAAAAGATCTCGTAAAATTAACTAAAAATTTTTCAATGGGCAGTCCCCAAAAAAGTCCTTTTGAAATTTCTGGCATCATGATAAATGGTGAAGTTTATACGTACAAAGTTACCCCTGATTATGACGGCAAATTTATTATTTTGAAGGATATTATTGAGCCGGATGAGAAAAAAATACAAAAAGAATTTTTCATTGATAAAAAAGATTTGCCAACATGGAAATATTTGAAGGGAGGGAAGAAGGAGGCCCGAAAAAGTAAGGGAGGTTTTACCTATGATTATTCAGAAGGCTCTATGGTCTTTCCCGATTCTCTTGAAAAGCCGTCCCGAACAATTGTGACCGGTGAAGGAGGTATCTCACCTTCCAGATTCAAGCATGTGATAAAAACAAAGACCGGTAAGTTGCGTAGATTGACCTCAGAGGAGCTTGAGAGGTTGAATATGTTTCCGGAAGGCCACACAAAATTTATGCATAACGGGAAGATTACTCCAGATACAAAGAGGGCGTTTATTATGGGAAATGCGTTAGTTGTCGGTGTCATTGAAGGTCTTGGCAAAGCTCTGATTGAATTTATAAACAAGAAGCCAAAAAAGGGCAGGATGAGTGGAAAAAGGAAAAAATATTTAAGGGGCGAACGCTCGCCACAACCACTAGGTGAAGATGTCCCCAAGAGGCTCGTGAGAACCGTTCTTGTGAGGGGGACATATTTAAGTTAATAATTTATGAAAAAAGGCAAAGAAAAAGTTTTGGCAGGGATTGTTTTGAAATACTATCGTCTCTCCGATAAAAATGAAAAACCGGAAGGCGGACCCTCTGGAATTACTTGCGCGTATTGCCTCCTCCAAAATATTGTGCATATCGGCAGTGGTTTTAAGGACAAGAAGGGTAAGATCCATCACATCTGTGAACGATGCGCGGTAGAGGCCTATCGCAAGGAACATGGTTTTAAGACTTTGGCTGTGGCCGAGGCTAGGCGGAGGCGAATGTTTGATGTTGGGTATCTCTTCAACGAGATATTAGTTGACGAGTATATGAAGATTAAAGGGATTAAAGACTCTAAAAGTCTCGGTGAAAAAATTAATGATATTTTTGTCAGAGCTCCGGAATTGTATAACTATCTATTCAGTAAGGAGGAGAAAGTGAGGATTGAGGAAATCGAAGTTCAAGCTGAAATTGAAGCAGAATTAAGGGGAAAGATTGGAATTGTTGACCTTAAGCAGTTTTTCATTGAGGTCGGGTTGTAGTTTTTGGCCCCGCCGTGTCCCACGGCGGGGCCTCACTGGGCCGATAGGGCAATAATATCTGTATTCTAAGGCCCGCATTTTGGATGTCAAGTTATCAACAGAAATTGCTTGATTTTTTTACAAGTTTTGTATATACTTTTTGGTATGACCAACAAGTATATACAAAAAATTAAGGAATTTCGTCTTAAAAAAGGTCTTTCTCAGGAACAAGTCGCGCAAGCTATCGGGGTCTCCCGCCCGACGTATACGGCAATTGAAGCTGGGAAAAAACAGAATCTCGATCTTGATGAGGCTCAAAAGCTTGCTAACTTTTTTGGAATCGGCTTGAACGAGCTAGTCTCTGGAACAATAGAAAATGTTGAGAAATATAAGCAGATGATACTTGCTTACCTTAGGATGAACCTTTCAATTTCTAGAAATGGAAGGGTTACAAAGACTAAGCTTGCCAAACTTCTTTATTTTGCAGATTTTGCGTGGTTCTATGACCATCTAGAAAGTATGAGTGGAATGCAATATAAAAAATTTGCCTACGGTCCGGTGCCCGATACTTTTTTTCGTGTTCTCGATGAGTTGGAGGAAGATGGAAAAATTAATATTGAAAGGAAGAAAGAGGACGGAAAGGATGTTTTCTTAATTACGGAATCGGAAAGTAATAAAAATGAGAAAATTACAACTATCTCTGCCGAGGAAAGGAAGTTGATGGAGAGGATTGCCAAAAAATGGAGAGGCAAAAACACTCAAGATATTGTTACTTTTACGCACAATCAATTTCCTTACACTGTTTGTCGAGATAATGAAGTGATACCTTATGAATTGATAACCCAGGAAGACGCCGATAAGGTGTACTGATTGAAATGGTCATGCAAGGTAATTATTCCGTACGGATTGAGAAATATGCTGAAAGGCACTTCATAAGTAGTTTCGCTAAGAAGTATAACCAGCATTGGGATGTCACGCTTAGAGCGATTGTTTTTTCGCTTGAGCATATAGATTCACTGCTTCTCACCGATAAGGCCGAGACGATATCTGATGTCGATGGCGTAAAGATAATTAAGATGAAGTTTACTGTGGCCAAAAGTGGAGAATCGGCTAAGTCCTCTGGCAATAGGTGTATTGTTGCCTGGCATAAGGACAAGCAGTTCGTGTCCGTATTGCTTGTATACGGTAAGACGGACTTAAGTGGTCATAACGAGACTGCGGAGTGGAAAATGCTGATTCGAGAAAATTACCCAGAGTATAAAGAGCATTGCAAATAGGCTCGCAAGAACCGTTCTTGCGGGGGGGACATATTTAAGTAAACAATTTATGCGCGTCTGGGACATACACCCAAAACATTTATGCAGAAAGCACCTGCTGGGAGAACACCGGGAGCTTCATGGTCTTTGGAATATTTTGACCAAACACGGCGGTAAGGGCGGGTATTCTCAGCATCCGGAAACTAAAAGGTGGGTAGGGAAAACTCGCGCGCTTTTTGGTAGACATCAAGCGTTGGTAAAAGAGATGGAGAAGCGAGGCTATAAGCATCAGTCATTGCTTGATAGGAAACTTGCAAAAGGTAAAGGTGGTCAAATTGTTTTTATAAATACCATCAAGGAGCAAAGAGTGATATTGAGAAACAAGCCTTGCGAGTGCTTTGCTCTGCATCATCGGAGTAAGTGAGGGGATGTGACAATTTAGGGTAAAAGAGATAAAGGGGGTCGGGCGTCATTGTTGCAACCTTCCGAAGAAAAGATTTGGAATAATCATGGCTAAGTCTGTTTGTGCTAAAATGGGGCTTATGTCCGACGAACAAACACAAACTCCGACCGACACCTCAATACCTCCGCCTGAACCGGAAGTAGTAACCCCAAGCTCCGAAATGGCCCCACCTGAAATTGCACCTGAAGTGGGGGCGCCAAGTGGAACATTGGCGCCTGAGGGGCCGTCTGGGGCCGTGGGAGGCTCTGGGGAAAGCGGAAATTTGGAGGGGGTGAAAGATATCATTTCGAGTTCGGATTTGCCGGTGGGCCAACCTTTGGCCGAGGTGGCTTCCGCCCCGCCGACTTCGGAGGCGGCGGGGCCGGCCCCAGAGGTTTCTGCACCTGTTTCAGTTCCGATTTCAGGCCAGAATGCAGCTCTGATTAATCGGGGCAATTTGCCGAAGGCTTGGGCCAAGATTCAAGAGACCAAGAGTAGGAAACTTGAAAAAATTATGGCGGCACTTGATGGAAAAGTCCCCACTACGCTAAAGCTACGCGGGGCAGGCAAAATTTCAAATGACGAAGCAGAGAAATTGCTTCGGGTATCTGATGCTACGGCAACGAGGTATCTTGAAGTGTTGGAAAGGGAGAACCGGATTAGGCAAGTTGGAAAGATCGGTCAAGGTGTTTTCTACGAGAAAATTTAGTATATTGAGGACATGAAAATAAAAGGAACTGATTTTGTTTTATACAATGTGACTGATTATGAGCGAGCGGTTAAGTTTTACCGTGATGTGTTGGGACTCAAATTTGTCAGCGAATATGGTGGATACTGGGGAGAGTTTGATGCCGGAAATGTTGTTCTGGCAATCCACGCAAACAAGCAACCAATCAAAGGCGGCTCAGCGGTAGCTTTGGCCGTTGATGATGTTGATAAATTTGTCAAAACCCTGAAGGATAAAGGAGTAAAAATCAGCGAGGAGCCGAGCGAGACTGAAGTGTGTTTTATAGCTACGATTTGCGACCCGGACAATAATGAGATTATTCTCCATCAGAGAAAAGATGGAACTGTAGGCTGAAGTTGTTGGAAAAAATTTAAGGAATAAACAAATGGAAATTAAATTAGGCACACTAAGTTTTCTTTCAGCTGCCACACACAAGGATTTACTAGCCAATTCTACCGCTCAAACGCTGTTAGCTTTGCCGCAACAGGGGGCGGTGGGTGTGGTAGAGATTGACCCGTCATTTTCTGATACAGCTCAATTCTGTCAAAAATATAAAAATGAAGCCGGAATAGTAGCTAATTGTGTGATTCTAGAGGCGAAACGAGCCGAAAAAGTTTGGTACGCAGCTTGTGTGATTTTAAGTAATACTCGAGCGGATGTGAATGGCTTGGCTAGACGGACTTTGGATGCCCGCAAGGTTTCCTTTGCCCCAATGGAACTTGCGGTAGAAAAAACTCGCATGGAGTATGGTGGAATTTGTCCAATTGGGTTGCCGAATGACTGGCCGATTTTGATTGATAAAGCTGTGGCAGATTTAGACTACGTAATTATCGGGAGCGGGATTAGAAAATCGAAAATTGCAGTTCCGGGGGAAATTCTTGCTTCCTTACCTAATGCTCAAATTCTGGTCGGCCTCGGGCAATCAAAGTAGTTTCAAACGGCTCACTTCTAAAGCCGAACGGCTCATTTAACGGTTAAATGAGCCGTTCGGGTATTTGGGTGAGCCGTTGGTTTCTGGAGAGACCCCGCCACACTCTTTGGCCCCGTGTGGCGGGGTCGGGTGTGAATGGTGGCGCCCTATGATATTCTTTGTGAATATGAAATACATATTTATCACCGGCACTCCAAATTCAGGAAAAAGTACGTTGGCCAAGAAAACTGCGGAGTTGATTGGAGGAATACATGTTGATATTGATAGTTGGCGAGAGGAGTTATGGCAAAATAAGGAGACCCGACCTTGGGTTGATTTCTTTTCTAATCAAGATGAAAAAGAATATTGGAATACAACAGCGCCCGAACAAGATTGGCAGAATCTCGTGAATCAGTCAGAAGCATTTTGGCCGGTCATCTTGGAAAAAATTAAAAAAATAATAGCGACAGGCCGTCCAGCCGCATTTGAAGCTGTGAATATTCTGCCACATCTGGCCAAGCGAGATTTGCCTTTTGACGGAATTGTTTTGCTAAACACTTCCTCTGATGAACTCCTGGAAAGGCTTAGGGCCAGGCCTCGCTGGGGCGCGACTGAAGAATTGCAGAAAATTGAGGCTCTTCGGTTCGTCGAGCAGGCAGAATTTTATAAAAGGGAAGCCGAGAAGTACGAATATAAATTTTTTAACAACAGCCGAGAGGCCGAGGAATACCTGTCGCGCTTAAAATAAAGTTTGGCCTCGTCCTATTCCCACAGCATAGCTGTTCCCCCGCGGACCAGGGCGGGGTATTAGGCGAGGCAACCGGGCAAACTTTGTTGTAGTAGTGTCGGCTCCGCCAACACACGATTCTCACTGCGGATTCATCCCCGCCTCAAAGCGGGCGGGGATGAATCCGCAGTCACAATAAAAATTTAAATCCTGCGCTGTCTGGCCTTGTGAAATATATCGTAAAATTGACTGATGAAATTTCGCCTTGAATAATATCCTTCTTTCTCTATTTTAGCTTTTTGCAAAAAGCTAAAATAGAGAATCTCTACAAGGTTCGGTCTTGTTTTAAATCGGGAAAAGGGTTTTTCTATGAAAGCAAGTAATAGAGCGAAACAGGCTACTAGTCGAGAAAATTTAGCTTTGGAACGGTACCACAAGAGTACTTCCAATCTCTAATCGCTCCGCATCACGAGAGTACTTCTTGTTTTCTAATTAGCTACGCTCGTAAGAAAACAAAGTCGCCCAAGAGATTTAGGTCGCCCACTTCTAAAGCAGAACGGCTCATTTAACGGTTAAATGAGCCGTTCGGGAGTTTGGTGGCCCCGCCGACGGGGACGGCGGGGCTGGGGGGGGTGATTGGTCGGTTTGACAAGGGGGTGTCTGTTCGGGTATGGTGCGGGGTAGAACGATGGCCGGATTCGGGTGCTACCTGAATTTAGGTTTGGCGTCAAAACTATGAAAGGCTAAAAGTATGGCTAAAAAGAGATTCGCTTCCTGGTCGGTTCCCAGGTCCAAAAGAATTGACCGAATGAATTTGTGGGTTGAATTTGAGTGCGCGACCTGCCAAAATGTCAAGATTGTTCGGAGGCACAGCAATGGCGACGGTTCGGAGCACTTTAACACCACAACAATTTGTCGTTGTCGGGTCTGCATGGCCGATACGGTGCAGAGGGTGATTCGTGTGAACACCTCTGACCCGGCTTTGACTAAGGTGAAAGCGGTCGCCTCGGTTGAGGTGACAGCTTAGCAAGTTGGAGTTTCGGCCCCGCGCGTTCTGACGCGCGGGGCTTTTTGTTAAGAACCCTTACGAATAGGGCACACGAATATAAAGAGTTAAGAACCCTATAATCGTGGCTGGTCTTAGAGTGGCGGCTTCTATATAATTGGCCTATATGGAAAACAAGAAAAGATTTTTGAATGTTCATCCTGATGTCTTGAAGCTTGGGGTGGTTAGCTTTCTGACCGATATCAGTTCCGAAGCGATTTTTTCGGTTTTTTCAATATTTTTCACTATCGTCGCCGGTGCCTCGACGGCGCTCCTCGGTCTAATTGAGGGCCTGTCGGACTTCTCGGCCTCGTCTCTGGATTATTTTACTGGCTGGCTATCTGACAAGTCGGGGAAACGAAAGCCGTTGGCGCTTTTCGGGTATGGCTTCTCGGCCTTGGCCAAAGTGGGGCTCTTGTTTGGCAGTTCGGTCTCCGCGCTTTCGGCTTTTCGGGTAGTGGAGCGCCTGGGTAAAAGTTTTCGGGGGCCGCCAAAGGACGCCTGGCTTTCGGCGGTGGCTGAACCGGCCAATCGGGGTTATGCTTTCGGCTTGCATAAAGCCATGGACAAGACCGGAGCAATTCTCGGTCCGCTCATTGCCTACTTCCTGTTGTTGTCGTTGGGTCAAGGCTTGGGCACTTTCCGTCTAATTTTTTTGATTGCTGTCATTGGCGCCGTGCTTTCGGTTGTCGTCTTGGCCATGATGAAGGATCAGCCGGGAGTGCCTCACGAACGAGAAAATATTTTCAAGGCCTGGAAAGATTTGAGTCGGGGATTCAAGCTTTATCTTATCCCGTCCGGAATTTTCTCTCTGGCCTATTTCAGTTTCGGTTTCCTTTTGCTTCGTGCCTATGACCTTGGTTTTGAAATTAAGGATGTCACTTTGCTTTTTGCGCTGTTCAACATCTCTTTTGTGATTTTCTCGGTGCCGGTCGGGAAGTTGGGGGATTGGCTGGGTCGGAAATACATTATTGCTCTTGGCTACGGTATTTACATTTTAATGTCCCTCGGTTTTGTCTTCGCGACAGACAAGTGGCAAGTGATCGTTTTGTTTTTGTTGTTCGGACTCTTTTACACGATTGATGAAGCGCAGAGCAAAGCTTTTATCTCGGATTTAGAGACTGACCGACGCGCCACGGCGATTGGGATGTCGAATTTTGTAAACGGCATTATTTACTTGCCAGCTTCGGCAATTGCCGGAATGCTTTGGGTGTTTGGCCCGGCCTACGCCTTCGGGTTTGCGGCCGGCGTAGCTTTGTTGGCGATGATTGTCTTTGTCATTATGTTGCCGAAGATTTTAAACGGCCCAGTTCGGGCCTGAATTTGGACCTGTTGACTTAACATTTGACTTTAACTGGCGGGATCTTTAGATCGGAGTACAATCTAAATATGCAAGAGATTCATAGTGCCGGCGGGGTAGTAATCGGCCCAAAAGGCGAAGTGCTTTTGGTTTGTCAGGACGGGGCTTGCTGGTCGTTACCCAAAGGCCCGCTTGAGAAATCTGAAAGCGCCATGGATGCGGCGCAAAGAAAGATTTATGAAGAATCCGGAATTGAGCCGGAGGATTTGAATTATATTAAACCGCTTGGGACCTATCAGCGCTACCGCACTGGCTCCGACGGGAAAGAGGATGTGAACACCCACAAGACTATCGATATGTTTCTTTTTCGGACTCAAGTCGATGATTTGGATCCCCGGGAGCCTGATATTAGCGAGGCCCGCTGGTTCCCGAAATATGAAGTGATAAAGTATCTGACTCATCCGAAAGACAAGGAGTTTTTCACCAGCGTGCTTTTTGATTTGCCGTGACGAAACCACTGATGATATAATGGTCTAATGATATCACAGTGGTACGGATTAAAGCCTCGAGCCATTAAACTTAGACAGGATGGCCTCTCTATTAAAATAATAGAAAAGAGGCTTAAAATTCCTCGGTCGACCTTGAGTGGGTGGTTTCGGCTAATCAGGCTGTCTTCGCAGCAGGAGCACAAACTGGAGGTAAATAGAAGACTAGGCTTGGTTAAGGCTCGCGAAAAGGCGGTAATCTGGCACAATAAGCAGAAAGAAAATCGACTAAGGCTTGCCGAGGCCGAGGCGGACAAAACTTTGGAACAGATCAATTTACCACATGGATCAGTTTCCGAATTAGCTTTGGCAATGCTATATCTAGGCGAAGGATTCAAAAAGAGCTTGGATACGGGTATTGGCAATTCAGACCCGACCATTCTAAGGTTTTTTGTAGCTATGTTGTTAAATTTTTATAGAGTTGAAAAAAATAAAATTACATGCCAGCTACATTTAAGGGCTGATCAAGATCCTAATATGATTAAAAAGTATTGGTCAGAGAAGCTAGGTCTCCCTCTGGCCGCGTTTCAGGCGGTTTCTCAGGATAAAAGAACAAAAGGAAGACCAACATATCCTGACTATAAGGGAGTTTGTATTGTAAGATGTGGGCATGTTGCGATACAAAGAAAATTAGTGTATCTTAGTAAAAAGTTTTGTGAAAGAATAATCGGTCAAAACCAAGGATTGCGCGCTTAGCTCAGTGGTAGAGCATTGTCTTGACGTGACAAGGGTCGGGGGTTCAATCCCCTCAGCGCGCACAGTGTAAATTAACAAAAAATGATACAATGAAATTGTGGAAAATCCAGAATTAACCAAAGAAAAATCTCCGGCAGCCGTTGAAAAAATATCTCACATTTTTTCGTCCAATGCCGAAAAACGAATCTGTGTCGTCGGTGCAAGTTGTGTTGGAAAGTCAAGCTTACTTCGCTATTTACCCGAGGCGGTTGATATGGACGATTTGCTTTTTGGCAACAAACGGAGAGGAATTGAGCCGTTGCTAACGCAACAAGAAGTTGATTATGTTTGTGGACCCTGGACACCGGAAGTTGGTCAATTTATGACTAAGAAAGCCCACGAGTTAATCAAAATTGAAGCTGGTCATCCGGTTTTCGGTACAATCGTTTTTCCGTCAGATTTGGTTATTGAAATTACTGTTCCTGACAATGTTTTACGAGAAAGAATTAGACGGAGAGACACAAATGAGAAAGATGTTTTTAATATGAGAGCACAAATTGATTCCGAAGTTGAAAAGTCGGGAATTGAGAAAATGGTTGTTGAAAATATATGAAAATCATTCTTGCTTCAGATTTAAGTTTTCTTTTGAAGTATGGTTACGACCTGACGGGCATTTCAAAATCAGAAATGAAAATCGGATATGTTACGACCGCCTCAAAAGGTGCGAGAGACATAACATTTTTTGAAAAAGTGAAAAATGTTATGCGAGAAAATAAAATCCCTTTTGAGGAAATAGATATTGAGGGAAAAAGTAAAGATGAGCTGTTAAACTTTTTCAAAAATAAAAATGTTATTCATGTCGAGGGTGGAAATACTTTTTATCTTCTAAAAGCAATCAGAGAAACTGGCTTTGCGGAAGTTTTGAAAGAATTATTAAGTGTGGAAAAAGTTTATGTCGGCACAAGTGCAGGAGCGTATATCATGTGTCCCACGATTGAAGTGGCAAACTGGAATGAAACAGGCAGAGACAGATTCGGTTTAACTGATTTTACGGCTTTGAATTATGTTCCATTTGTACTAAAAGTTCATTACAAAGATGAAGCGGAAAATTTGGTAAAAGAAAAAATGAAAACCCTAAAATATCCGCTTCGGATTTTAAGAGATGGACAAGGAATTTTGATCAATAGTAGCGAAGAAAAGTTCTATGGTGAACGGAGTGAAACCATTTTGAAATAATTTTCTGGGACTTGAAAATAGGTTCTGACCTGGTATAGTGTGGGGACACATTTATGGGTATTCAAGTTGAATTTAATCCGGATTTGGCCCTAAGGAATTATTCTGAGTTCAGGAAAGGTGCCAGGAAAAAAGAGGAGTGTGTCCCCCTAAAGCTTGAAGTCGGCAAAATTTACGATTTTCTGAAAAAGGGCCAGAGAAATTATTGGCTCTTTGGCGAATTGCCACTGCTTGAGACGAAGGGAAATCAGGAATTATCTTTGCCACTCGCGAGTATCGTGATTAAGGAGGCCAAGCATATCTTGATTGAAGGCGAGATTTACACTGTCGGCAAGTATGAGGTGAGGGAAATTTTTAGGGATAAGTCCGCCCACTTTAACGGTTTTGCTAAGGTTTAACTAAATCTGTTATATTTATCTACCGCTTCAGTTATAATGAGCGGCTTTTTAATTTTCTAAATACCAAAGTAAATGAAGAGGACTGTAGCGCTGATTTTGGCGGCCGGAAAAGGGACGCGGATGGGTGGGGAGTTGCCGAAGCCGCTGATTAAACTTAATCAAAAACCGCTTTTGCACCATGTTTTGGACACCGTGAAAAAGATCCCAAATCTTCATCCGGCCGTGGTAATCGGGCACCAAGGGGAAATGATCAAAGAGTCTCTGCCCGATTTTGAGGGTGATTTTATTGAACAGGGTGAACCGTTGGGGACGGGCCATGCTTTGATGGTGGCGAGGGGTCATTTGCTGAAAGCGCAAAGAATTTTAGTGCTTTATGCGGATATGCCATTTGTATCCGCCGAGACGCTTGGGGGCTTGCTTCGAGTCGGTGAGTCGAAAACGGCTGAGGTAGTTATTGGCACAGTTCTAATCGACGGTGAGCTATTTTCTGACTATGGTCGGATTGTGCGTGACCAAAATAATCTCGTATTAAGGATTGTGGAAAAGAAAAATGCCACGCCCGAAGAGTTGGCGATTAGAGAAGTTAATGCCGGCTTTTATTGTTTAGACGGCGATTTTGTTAAAAATAATATTGGCCGGCTTCGGCCCAACTCGGTGACAAATGAGTACTACCTAACTGATATTGTCGAGGTTGCTCTTAAGGCCGGGTGCAAGGTGGAAACCTTCGAGATACCAAAAAACGAGGCGATTGGATTTAATACGCAAGATCAGTTGGCTGAATTTGTTTAAGTCTCTCTAGCGGGTGTGAATGTGGAGGTAGATGTCCTCGACGGCTTTAATCGCGTCGCCGACCGCGATGTTGTTTTGGTGATAGAGCCCGTCGGTACAGTCGCCGGCCGCCCAAATGCCTTCGGTCTTTGATTCTTGGTTTTTTGGATCGACAACGATTCGATTGTACTGGTCGTGCTCGACAACATCTTTTGAAAAATCGGTGTTGGGAACACTGCCGATTTCCACAAAGACTCCGCTAATCGGTAGCCCGGTCTCCTTTTTGCTAATCAAATTGCCCAGAATAATTGATTTTAGAAATTTGTCGCCCTTGGCTTCGACGACCACGGTATTGGTAAGGATTTTTACCTTTGGATTTTTGGAAATTTTTTCAACGGTGATGGGATCGGCTCGAAAATTTTCACTGCGATTGATCAGGGTGACAGATTTGCAGTAGGCGGCGAGTTGGGCCACGGTCTCAAAAGCGGCGTTGCCACCACCAACTACGGCAACATCCTGACCGGCGAAAAGGGGGCCATCGCAGGAGGCACAGTAAGTGATGCCGTTGTGTTCAAACTTGTCGGCGCCCTTGGCTTCGAGCTTCCGCCGTCGACTGCCGGCGGTAATGAGGACGGTTTTCACTTCGTAAGAGCTTTTGTTGGTGGCAACTTTAAAGCCGGAATCGGTTTTCTCGATTTTGCTGCAGAATTCACCGGTTTTAATGTCGACAGTATCATCGGCGTAAGCTCTCAGATGATTTTCGAGAGATTTGGCCAAATCAGCGCCGGAAATTTTGATGGTGCCAATCCAATTTTCGATACCCTCGGAGACCGAGCTTTGACCCTGGAAATCCTTGGTAATCAAAACAGTCTTTAATTTTTTGCGGGAGGCGTAAACTCCGGCGCCGACGCCGGCCGGACCGCCACCGATGATGGCCAGATCATAGAGATTTGATTCAGGATTCATGATTTATGAATTAGGAATAAGAAAATACAGAGCTAATAATAACAGAAGTGGGGGAGACAACCAAACCGCGAAGTCTCGGAGACTTCGCGGTTTTTTCATTCTTATCTACTAACTACTATCTACTTACTACTATCTACTTACTACTATCTACTTACTACTATCTACTTACTACTATCTACTTACTACTATCTACTTACTACTATCTACTTACTACTATCTGTTACTTTAGTTTGCTTCTCCTTAGAAAAGCTGGCACGGCGCCCCAATCATCATCTTCTTCAATTGCCGGGGCAGGAGTTGGTGCTGGAGCCGGCTTTTTCTCCTCGACTTTCGCAGCCGACTCCTCCTTCTTTGGCGAGCTCATGACATTGAAAATTTTGCCACGCTTATTGTCTTCATCGCCTTGGGCTTGAAACAGACTTTTCTTGGTGCCCGGGGCATCCGGAAAACCGGAGGCAATGACGGTAATTTTGAGTTCGTTTTTCTTGAGCTTTTCGTCTTTGACGGTTCCGAAGATAACTTTGGCGTTCGGGTCGATTGATTCGGTAATAATCTTGGCAGCATCCTGAATTTCAAACATGGTCAAATCGTCGCCACCGGCAATCGAGAAGAGTACACCCTTGGCACCAGAAATTGAAATATCCAAAAGTGGGGAATTGATGGCGGCCTTGGCAGCTTCTTCGGCGCGTTTTTCGCCGGAAGCGGTGCCAACGCCCATCAAAGCGGAGCCGGCATTTTCCATAATCGCGCGCACGTCGGCAAAGTCGGTGTTGATGATACCCGGGGTGGTAATCAAATCGGAAATGCCCTCGACGGCTTGTTTCAAAACTTCATCGCACATAGCGAAAGCGGCCTTGGCGGTGGTTTCTTTTGTAATGCTGGTGAGTAGGCGGTCGTTTGGAATGATGATGACGGCGTCAACCGATTTGCGTAATTCATCCAAGCCCTGTTCGGCCAAACGCATTCGCTGGATGCCCTCAAAGAAGAAAGGTTTGGTGACCACGGCGACAGTGAGAGCGCCCAATTCCTTGGCAGTCTTCGCCACAACCGGCGAAGCGCCGGTGCCGGTGCCACCACCGAAACCTCCGGCGATGAAAACCATATCCGCACCTTTCAAGGATTCCTGAATTTCTTCCTTGGTTTCCTCTACAGCGCGCTTGCCCAATTCCGGATTCATGCCGGTGCCCAATCCTTTGGTCAAGTTTTTGCCGATGTGGATTTTTTTCTTGGCGAGCGAGTGGTGTAAATCTTGCGCGTCAGTATTGATGACGATAAACTCAACGCCTTTGACCTTGGAGTTCACCATGTGGTTGATCGCGTTCTTGCCGGAACCGCCGACGCCGATGACTTTGATGCGGGCAAAAGTTTCTACTTCGGGTGTAATTTGGGGCATGAAATTAGTTGGTAGTTGGTAGTGAGTAGTGAGTAGTTTGGAACTCAAAATCACTATCAACCAATAAGATAATGGTTGATAACGGCCTCATAAATGATTGGTCTTAATGATAGCCAAAGGGGATTAATTGTAAAGAGTTGACATCCTTAGTATCGAGTGCTAGTTTTTGACTAGAAAAGGCAACTCAAAAGGTGGTTTATTATGACGAAAACTGAATTGGCCAAACTTGATTTGGACGCGACCAAGTCTCCGCGGGTCTTAATTGTTAATATTGTCGGGCTGGGTGACACCAACATCGATGCCCCGCCAGGTGACAGCCTTTTTGATGTCATTTGTCTGGCCCACTGCGTTCTCTCTAATGAGGCGGTCGCCAATGATGATTTGAGAGGCAGGATTACGGTTCTTGCTTTCACAAGAGACCGAATTAAAGTCTCAATTTCAGGTACCTGAAAAACAAAACCGCCCCGAGCTTCGAGGGGCGGTTTTTCTTGTCTGGGGAATTAATATTTTTTGAAATGAGTTATGGCAAAAATCTCTGAATCATTTTCATCAAATCGCCACCGCCCTGTTTGATCATTTTGGTGCCGAGCGAGGCGTCGTCGCTTGTGGTGAGTCCCCAAATGCAAAGACCGTAGGCCACTGACCAAGTCGCATCTTTGATATGGTCGCCAAGGTGGGCGCCAAAACTTAGGGTGCCGATTCGCGATGGCAATTTAAGAGCGGCCTTGGCCAAGTCCTCGATGGTAGTAATTCCTGAACCGCCACCGGTGATGATAATACCGGCCGGCAGAAGGCCACTACGACCAACTTTTTTCAAGTGAGCTTCGATGAGGTCAAAAATGTCGGAAAGTCTGGCCAAAATAATTTCCTCCAATTTCTTGCGCGGGTACTGGATTTCGCCGTCAGTGCCGACTTTCAATTTCTCGGCGTCTTCGAGAGAAATTTTTAGACCCAGAGCAATATCGTTGGTAATGTCGGTCGAGCCAATGGGAAAAACATCGAGCGAGATTGGAATGTTGTTTTCAAAAATAGCGATTGAGACAGTTTCGGAACCGATGTTGGCAAGGACGCAGCCGGCAATTTTTTGCTGTTTGGAAAGGGTGACCAGACTGGCCGCAAGCGGGGCAGCCATAACATCTTCGACATCAACACCGGCCTCGGCGACGGCCTGAATCAAATCATTCAAATGCTGTTCAAGTGAAGTGATGAAGAGAGTTCGGACTTCAAGTTTGCTCCCACGCATACCATGTGGCCTTCCCAAAACCGGTTTACCGTCGACTTTGTATTGCAGGGGAATGGTGTGCAAAATTTTCCGGTTGGCTGATTGTGAAGCCGGAATATCGCGTTCGCTTTGTTCCAAAACCTTCTTAACATCAAGCTCGGTAATTTCGGAATCGGCTTTGGAAACCACGACCGAAGCCTGGGACGTCACACTGCCAAGACCGATGCCTCCAACCGAAACGAAAGCTTTGCGAATTTTTATTTTGGCAGTTTTCTCGGCCTGTTCAATCGCGACACGCAGACTTCTGGCGGCGTCGCTTAGGCTGATGATGTAGCCGTGTCTAAGGCCCCGACTCTCGGCGTAACCCATGCCTAAAATTTGAGGATTTGGTTTATCCTTCAGGTGTTCGGCCACTACCACTTTGATTTGATATGACCCGATGTCAATGCCGACTGCGATTTTGCGCGCCATAAGATTTTATGGGCCAATTATAGCACTAAAAAGAAAAGGCCGAATGCCAAAATTTGGCTTAACTGTGGATTAGGTTTGGCGATTGGTGTCTTGGCTTAGATTTGGAAATGCCGGCGACAGGTCACCTCCAATTTTTCCATTTTAGCGCCATGGTCGAGGCCCTTGAGATGAAAAAGTCCGTGGATAAAAAGGAAAAGCAAAAAGTTTTCAAAAGGCCGGTCAAATTTGACGGCTTCGGTGGCGCTGGTTTTCAAATCCAGATAAATTTCGCCCTCGTCTTTGGAAAGCGGGAAGCTTAAAATGTCGGTTGAGTGATTTTTCGCGCGATATTTCAAGTTTAATTTTTTTGATTCGGCCGGAGTGATGAGGTTTAGGTTAAGCTGGTATTTCGGGCCCAAAACATGATTTTTAATCGGCTCAAAGGGAAGCCCCGCCGCGCTCTTAAGCGCGGCGGGGCCCGTAACTAACTTTGAAATATTGAGATTGAAGGTCGCCTCCTTCATTTTAGGCGGTTCGCTTGCCGTGGACGACTTTCTCGGCCATCTTGCCGAGTTTGATTAGTTTGGCAACTTCAGCGCGTCTGGCTAGAACCTTTAGGGTCTTCATTTTGACCTTGTATGATGAAAGTTTTCGGGTCTGATAACGGATTCCGCGAACTCGAGGCAAAACGCCAGAACCTTGGACGCGTTTGGTAAAACGGCGCAAAGCGCTTAGGTTATTCTCGGTCGGATTTCTAGTTATTTCAACATTAATTGGCATGGGGCATAGCTTAACATGACTCTGAATTGCGGGCAAGTGCGAATAGCTAGGCGATTTTAAGGCTTAGGATGTGTTCTGAAATGAAAATGTAAATCTCAAAAATGAAAATGACAGTTGAAAAGGCAAAAATTTCTTAAAAATTTAGAATTTTAATATGTCATTTTCCATTTTGACATTTCCGATTTAGATTTTCCTCAGGTATTTCGGCAAGTCGGCGATTGGCACAGTTTCTTGCGAACGGTTGGCCAGATTGCGGACAATGACCGAGTTTTCGACGGCTTCTTTCTGGCCCATAATCATAATATAAGGAACGCCCATTTTTTCGGCGGCGGCAAATTGACTGCCAAGGCGGTCGCGGGAGATAGACTGGTAAACCGGAATTTTGGCGTGGCGCAAAAGTTCGATGACGCCCAAGCTTTTGCGCTTGGCTTCAAAACCGAGCTGGATGTAAAAAACTTTCGGCTTCTTGATTCGATGGTTGGTTCCGGCCGATTTGTTTTTTCTTTCATAACTTACCGAGATGCCGACACTCGGAATGTCCCGTCTCGCGCCCAATTTTCTGGCCAAGCCCTCATAGCGCGCGCCGTAGGCCAGGGGTGGTTTACTGCGGTCATTGCCGTCTTCGCGAATTTCAAAAATTGTGCCGGTTTCAAAATTGCGATTGCCGACGAGCGAGTTGTTGATTTGGTAGGAGACACCGGTGCTCTCGAGAAACTCCAAAATTTCCTGGAAGTGAATGCGGTCGGTTTCGTTCAGAAAGCTCACAGCTCGCGGGGCGCTCTCGGTCAATTTCAAACAGCAATCGTGGCTGTTGCAACCCAAGACCTCAAAAGCTCCGTCTTTGAAAGCCTGCCGACAACCAGCCGAAAGGTCACCCAAGTGTTTGCGATAATAGGCGGTAAGCTCTCGGCTAAATTTAGTGGCCGAATCGCTGTTGCCTAGACTGTTGATTTCAATGTGGAGATTTTCAAAACCCTCTTCTTTCAAAATAGCGATGACAGTTTCCAAAATCAAAGCCTCGGCGATGCTCTTGGTGGTGCCCATAATTTCCAAACCGAAACTCACATGTTTGGAGCCGGCTTTAGTCGACTTTTTTTCACCCGGCAGAGGCGTGCGGTAAAAGATTGAAACTGGCGGATTTTCGGCGCCCCAGTTTTTCTCGGCAAAAGTTCGCATGATTGCCACGCGTTCTTCAAGCGGGAAGCGCGGGCCGTCGGCGCCTTTGCGCGGGTCGGATTCTTCCAGACCCTTAGCCTTGGCGATGTCGTCCTTTTTGATGATCGGGTCGGTAGTGGTTTTGAAACCGTAATAAACGGCAACCTCAGCCGGTGTATCCATTTTGCCTTCGAGATAAATTTCTTTCTCGGTGCTTTTCTTGGCAGATTTAGAAGTTTTCTTTTTGGCTGAAGCTTGTTTTTTCATAAGCGTTTTGTTTTTAGTTAAAAATCATATTCTCCCGGAAAGGCTGCAAAGGTCGAAATTGGGGCAAGACGAAACAGTGCGCGACCGACGATTAATTTCTCCGGTAGCGGTCCCCAGAATCGGGAATCCGAACTCGCAGCGCGATTGTCGCCCATCACGAAGTATTCGTCCGGTCCCAAAACTCGCTTTTGGTTGCCACCCAGCGGATATTTAATATACGGTTCGCTAAGCTCTTGGCGCACACCTTTGGTATTTCTAATCTCGATTTTCCCATCCTTGATTGTGATGGTCTCGGTGGGCAAGCCGATGATTCGCTTGATGAAAAATTTGGTCGTGTCTTTCGGATAGTGGAAGACGATGACTTCGCCGCGCTTGGGTGCCTCAAAATGATAGCTAAGCTCGTCGATAATTAAGTATTGGCCAGAGAGAAAGGTCGGCTCCATTGAAGAACCGGAGACAATAAAAGGCGAGGCGATGAAAAGACGGATTGGAATGACAATGACAAGGGCGACAATGGCAAAGCGAACGAGTTCGCCCCAGGAGTTTGGGCGCTTTTTCGGAGTTTCAACTAGAATTTCTTTCGGCTCGGAATTTTCTAATTTGTTTTCCTCCATCCCGTTAGAGATAGGAAACGCCCGGGTTGTTGTGATATTGGGGCATTTTCCTATAAGTTATCATTGCTAATAATTTATCCGACTTTTTGTTTGGTGGCGTTTCCGCGGAGTTATTGAATGTAATTCTGAACTTTAGCTTGCTGTGAAATTTCCAACTGTCTTTGCGTATCGAAACAAAATATCTCTAACGGGATCCATAAGTGGGGCAATTGTATTACAACCGCTATGATTTACACAAGGGTGTTTCGTGTGTCGTGTTGAATTTAGTGCCCGAGGTGGTCATGCTATAATCTTTTCATCTTAATTCAAAATTTTTTATGTCTTACATCATCGCTGGTTTAGGTAATCCCGGAGAAGAATATTTAAATACTCGACACAATGTCGGGCGAATCGTTTTGGAAGTGTTTAGAAAATCTCAAGAATTGCCGGATTGGGAATTTGATAAAAAACTTAAGGCCCTTGTATCCAAAGGTAAAGGGTCAAATGTCAAAGGTCAATTGTCACTTGTTCTTCCTGAGACTTTCATGAATAAATCCGGCGAGACACTTAAACAGTTGGTGAAGAGTAAAAAAGCGGCGCTTGGGCTTGCGGTGATTCACGACGATTTGGACATTCCGCTTGGCAAATATAAAATTTCTTTTAATAAGAGCTCCGGTGGTCATCGCGGAGTCGAGTCGATTATCCGCACGATTAAAACTCAAGAGTTTGTGCGAATTCGGGTCGGCATCTCGCCGGCGACGCCGTCCGGCAAAATCAAAAAACCGCAAGGGGAGAAAGCGGTGGGAGATTTTATCATCAGTGAATTTAAAAAGCCGGAGCTTGAAACTATCAAAAAAATTGCCAAAAGAATTGCCGAAGCGCTCGAATGTCTGGCGAATGAGGGGAAGGATAAGGCGATGAGTCAGTTTAACTAGCCCCGACGCTTTGTCAGACAAAGGTCGGGGTCCCGACTTCTGACGTTGGGATTAGTAGTGGGTAGTAAGTAGTTAGGAAAACAAAGAGAGAAACAAAGAGAGAAAAGAGGCCGAAGTTTCGCCACGAAACTTCGGCCTCTTGACATTTTAAATAAGTCCTGTAGCATGAGTGGTAGAAATTTGGGCAACTTTTTACTGGTGTAAATAAGCTCCGCTCAAACAATCTGAAAGGTGTTCTATGAAAACTGCCGAAACTGTCGTGTTGGATTACGCTCCGGGTGCCGGAATCAAACAGGCTTTGGCCCATGCCAGAGTCGTTCCGGTCACCGACGATCTCGCTGAACGCGAGTCTTGTCTCAAGAAGATCCAAGGAATTCGCTCTCGACTTTTGCCGGTTGAGGCAGAAGCCTCGGCAGAGTTGGCCAAACAGGAAAGGGTGGCTCTCGAAGAAGTTGGCCTAGCCAAGACGATGAACAACATTTCACATCTCGGCGAAGCCAAATTGCTCGACCCGGCCGCGTTTGCTGTGCGCAACAAAGATGGTCTGCCGCTTTTGGCGCCATTTAGTTTGGGGAGCGCTGAAGCGACCATTCAGAGTGAAGGCAATGATGTCCTTCCGGTCTGCTGTCTAAATTATTACCGGGATGTCAAGGAAAAGTTGGCCGCCCGGAATGGTTTCTTGGGAAGTCTGATTTTTCCCATTTTCGCCGTCGCTTTGGCCTACCTGTTTTTCTGGCTCAGTGACCTGACTGTTTCGTCTGTCTTGGATCAGACTTTTCCGGCGTCGATTTTATTCGGCACCGTTTTATTTATAACCGCGATTGTGGCGGAAGCGACTGAAGGCAGACTCAAGCAGGGTATAATTTTCGGGGCTTGCTTTCTTTTGTTGATGGTACTCTGGCCAATCGCAGGTCTTCTTATTCTGGGAGCCTTTTCGCAAATCTCTTTCAGGCGTCTCTGGGTCGCGAGTGCCAAATTCTCTGGCATGATTCCGGCTTCGGCCCGTGCCAAGATTAACGAAGCTAAGTTGTGTGGCGGTTTCAAGGAAATCTTCCTGCTCGCCGAAGTGCCGAGATGGGAAGTCAGGAATGAACCGATGCCGATGCCGACTTTGAAGGGTGACCCTCTCACGGTCGGTTTCGACGGCGAGCGGTTCTGGCTTATTGATGCGTGGGAAACGACCACGGCCGAGCAGTATGTTGCCGATGAGTTCGTCACCAAGCCAAATGATCCGGCGGTCTAATTGTCTCAGCAGTTCCTCGCAACCACTCGATTGATTCGGGTGGTTTTTTAGTTAGCTTTTAGCTACTAGCTATTGGCTGTTAGGAAGAAGGGGAAGCAGAAGAGCCCCGAAAACTTGCCGCAAGTTTTCGGGGCTCTTCTGCTTTACAAACCAAGTTTTTTGTTTATCATGGCAAACAGACTCCCGACAACTCTTTGCTTCCGCAAAAAGCTCTGTTTGGAAAAAGAAAGGTGTTCTATGAAAAAAGCTGACTTGCCGGTCGAAAACCTCGCAGATTTTCTTGAGGAGCCTCTTGCTCTTGTTGATATCGAGGCTCTTGAGGCGAAGCTTCAGGAGGCGCAAAGCAGGATTTCATCAGCCAAAAGTCACGCGGAGACGCGGCCCTGGTGCGCCTTGCGAGATGACTTGGGAAATCAAATCTGGAAAGGCGTGGCGCTTAACCGTATCTTGAGTCTGGGAGAAGTCCGGCCGCTCAAGCCGGAGATCTTCACCGAGCGAGACAAAAATGGCTGGCCGACTTGGGTGCCATTTGAGCTCAATCGTCGTCCTGTGGAATTTGTCGGTGGTCTTGGCTGCGACCTGCCGGGCCATTGCGCCGAATTTTATCGTGATGTTTACCGGAAACTGGAGAAGCGGAACTCCTACTTGAACTGCCTGCTTTTTCCGGTTCTCGCCCTGATTCTTTGTTTCCTTGGGCTGACTTATTGGCCCGCAGGAACCTTGAAATTTTTCTCGGTGATAAACTGGATTGCCGGCGGCGTTTTTGTAGTCGGGGTTGTCGCTTTGGTCTCAATCTTTTTCGGTAACAATGGTTCAGGATTGGATCCGGACAAAGTGTCAACTGAAGACTTTGCTTTTGGAATTGGTATTCTGCTTTTACTGGCTGCGGCCCTCTGGCATTGGTCGATTACGGTTATATTTACCTTGGGAATCTTGTCGCATCGTTGCCTCAAGCGAACCTGGTGGATGAAAGCGCGACTTGTCGGTTTCATGCCGACTTCGGTTAAGGCCTTACGGAGGCGTGCCGATGATGGGCGTTGCTTCAGTCGCGTCTTTCTGGTTGCGAGGGTGCCGAAATGGCGAGTCGGTGTCGCGCCCGAAGCGGTACCGACGAGTTTCAAGAGTCATCTGCTGGTCGGTTATCGCGATCACGGCTACTGGTTGATCAGCAGGTTTGATGCCCTCGAAGACGGAGTCTCCAATCTGGAGACCGATTTAATTGGCGCGTTCAATTATTGAAAACCGCCCCTCACTTGCGAGCAAGTGGGGGGTTTTAAATTTAAAAGCCCCGCGCATGTTGCATGCGCGGGGCGAAGTCGTCAGCCGATTTTGCTGGCGTAGGTCGAAGGATTAGGGTCCGGATTTTTTCGGTCGAATTCGGCGCCGGCCTTTTGCATGAAATCCAATTTGGCGAGATTGTGCATCTGTTTCTTGATTTGACGGTCGGCATCGACACGCCGGAGTCTCTCAAACTCCCTCTTTGTTCGGAATTTTTCTGCTCGGATTTTTTTGGCGAGAGCTTTCGGCAGAGTTTGCCCGGTCTCGAGTACGGATTTCACTCTGGCCAGTAGGTCTTCCAGGAATTCCGAGCGACACTCGGGATGCCAAGGCGTAGTAGTCATTCTTTCGCAGTAAGGACAGGGTCTGATACAAGCCATAATTTTCCTTTCTCTTCTCGGCTTAGATTACATCTTTAAATTAGTTTGTCAATCAAAACCCCCGCTCGTTTCGAGCGGGGGTTTTGTCTTATTCTCCACTACTTACTACTACCTACTAATCCTGACGTCAGAAGTCGGGACCCCGACCTTTGTAAGACAAAGCGTCGGGGCTACTTACTACTTAGTCGCCTCAACAAAAGACAGCGCCATCTTCTGCTCCTTGGCATCAAAGAGGGCAATCTTGAATGAGTAGGTTTTGCCGAGCTCCAATTTCTCGCGCAACTTTTCTTCACTGCCAAATTCGCTCACATGGACCAAACCGGCCACACCCTCTTCAATTGAGGCGAGAGCGCCATGCTTGTTGAATTTGATGACCACGCCCTTGACCAGCTGATCTTTCTTGTATTTCTTGCCGGCCTCAATCCAAGGGTTCGGCTTCAGGGCCTTGATGGAGAGGGAAATTTTGCCATCTTTGACATCGATGACTTTGACGCGGATTTTGTCGCCGACTTTGTAAAGCAATTTTGGATTTTCAACCAGCGCCCAATCCATTTCGCTGATGTGGACCAAACCTTCGAGACCGTCTTCAACTTTCACGAAGACTCCGAAATCAACGATGCCGGTGACTTCGCCATCCAAAACATCGCCAATCGTGTATTTCTCGACAATTTTTTCCTTTTCCTTCTGTTCAGGATTTTTCTCGGAGAAAATCAGCTTGCCTTCTTTAGGGTTGGCGCCGATAATCGCGACGGCAATTTTCTGGCCGAGCAATTTTTTCAATTCTTCCAAAATTCGGTCCTTGTCGCCATCCTCAACGCGAGGGTAGTGCTCTGGCTTCAACTGGGAAGCCGGCAAGAAACCGGAGATGCCTTGCCATTCCAAAATCAAACCGCCTTTGTTGGCCTCTTTGACTGGCAATTCGAAAATAGTTTTCGAGGCGATAGCCGCTTCGGCTTCGCTCCAAACAATCGCTTGGCGAGCTTCCTTGAGGGAAAGTTCCCAATAACCTTCTTCGTGGTCGGTGCCGACAACCTTGGCCGCGATGACATCGCCGACATTGATTTTTTTAATGATTTCTCGGGCAACGATAAATTCCCGGCCGTAAATGATACCGGTTCCGTACGGAGCGAGGTCGACATAGACGGAAGCTTTTTCGATGGCAATCACCGGACCTTCAACCAAGTCGCCAACTGATGGCGGGTTCTTGGTTTCGGACATCAACTTGCCCATCAAGCTCTGCTTCTTTTGGCGGGCTTCTTTTTCTTCGTTGGTTTCCTCGACTTTATCTTTTTCTTTAATTTCTTTGGTGGCCTTCTTGGCCTCCTTGGTTTCTACAACTTCTTCGGCCACTTTGACTTCATCAGTCTTGGCCGACTTTCTGCTAAAAATTCCCATATATTTAAAAAGCCGGCAGGTTTCGCTACTCGTGGACTGAATGATCCCTAAGCGAGGTTACTTGCCAGTACTTCTAATAATGGGAGAGAGTATACCTGAGGAAGGGGAAATAGTAAATAGATAGTAGTTAGTAGTAAGTAGGTAGTAGTCAGTAGTGAAGAAGATAAAAGCCCCGACGCTTTGTCTGACAAAGGTCGGGGCGGGGTCGGGGACAGGGTCAGGAAGCAAATCACTCATAATCGATTTGGTGGGTGACCAAAATGTAGGACGGTCGCTTTTTCGTATCGATGTGGTTCGGGAACCTTGAAGCCTCAACGATAGTTTTCATATCGGAGATTTTGGCCTTCAAATTGGCGATTTCCTTTCTGGTCCTCAGGTGGTCCAGTGCACCAAGGGTCAAAATCAAAAGGATGAGGACATAAATGGCGGCAATATCGTTTCGGTTTTGCATAAAATAAGAACAGGTTTTCTATCTTAACTATACGAATTTAATTCAAGAAATCAATAGCACACGACACAAATACACGAATGAGGACGAATGACACGAATAGCTGAATTCGTGTGTGCGTATTCGTGGTTTCGCTATGCGCATACCTTATTCGTGTGCCCTATTCGTAAGGGTTCTCAACAGCTTTTTATTCGTGTGCCCTATTCGTAAGGGTTCTCAACAAAAAGCCCCACGAAAGCTTGCGCTTCGTGGGGTTCGGGGGACAAATGGTTTTGCCTTGGCTTCAGGTTGCCGAAACATTGGTTCGGCAAGTCACTTGGAATTTCCTGATTCCAAAGGAAGCCTGATTCTCCGACTGGTCCGATTATTCAGGGTAGTCGGGCGGCCAGTGTCAGGTGCCTGATGTGGCTGGTCTGACTTGGTTATCGGATACTTGGGAGAGTCCGCAATCTCGATCTGCTATCCTGCCACCATTTTGGCAGAATGCAGTCGGGTTTGGTTTACATTGCAAGCAATGTCGGACTTTCCCACGACTCCGTAGGGGGTTCCTACGTTTAGGCTGCTCCGGTCTTTGTTCACTCCCGGAATCGTGTATTCCATTCCCACGGCCCTCTCGGGCCGTGGGCTTTGTCCTGAAATCATCCTACCCATAAAAAGCCTTTTGGCAAGCTTGATAAAAACAAATTTTGTTGTCTAATTTTATCTGCGATTTTGCCAATCCAAGAAAAAAGCCCCTCACCGCAAGCGGCGAGGGGCAATCGGGGAATAGTGACTTGGTTTAACCTTACCTGCTATGTCGCTATGACACTCAAGTGTTTTTCTGATCACCTGATTGCAGGCTAATTCTCCAACGCATGACTGATTTCAGATTATCAGGTCTGCTTGCGCTGTACGGCGCTTCAGGATACTCGGGATAGTGCCGCTAAAGCAAGACGCGCTCGACTTCGACCCCTTTGGCCTACTTGGAGTGGCTTGCCCAACTTTTCCGCTGGCCGCGTGACCATCGATGCTGGTTGATTGCGCAACCAACCAGTTCTCAAATCGCGCTTTCTTCGGATTGGCTTGTCCCATGACCCCGGAATTTCTTCCGGTTTAGGCATTCGATGGGGAGGGCAGTCCCCACATCATTATTTATTTTATGCCAAGTCTTGGTTCGTTAGAACTCTTCTACTCCATGGCCAACTCTACTCCTGAAAGCCGACCCGTCAATCTTGAAGTTAACAGATTTTGTGTTTTAATAACTATCTAAAAAATTAAAAACCGCCCGAAAGATTTGGGCGGTTGGCTTGGGTCATTAGGCGCCCATGAAATACAGTAGGCTTCTAGCCATGAGCTCAATGCTGGCCTTTTGTGAGCACCTTGTGTCATGTGCGAACTCTTTTATCAGCCGGTGGGCCGTGTCTCTTTCACCGGCTTTAATGGCCGCGAAAATCGCTTCATCTCTGGCTGCGATACCGGCCCTGCTTTTTGGCGAAGTTAATCTAGCCAGTTCCGTCTGGTTCTGTGAGAGCTCCAGAAAACCACGACGAAGATTTTTTTCAAAGCCGGCGACGGCCTCGCGCAGGTCACCCGCTCGTCTGATAAGGGTTCTAATTTCTGAGTTTTTGGTCTTAGCTTTCATTCATACCTCTGTCTTTCTGCGTCTATATGCAAGCAGTGGATTTCCCTTTATACAATATTCCTCAATTAGACTTTGTCAACAAAAAACCGCCCGAGAGATTTGGGCGGTTGGCTTGGCGGTTACTTCATCAACTGTGAGTGAAAGAATTTGATCAATGATTGCTGGAATCGAAGGCTTGCCCCATCCTCCTTCAGGTACTCATCAAAAAGGTCCTCGGCGATTTCGAATTCGCGGAATGTCACGGCAGTCGCAATGGCATTTTTCCTGGCCCTTCTTCCTTCCGGGGTCCTGTTCGAGGTGATGAAGGCGGCATTTCGGCGATTTTGAATAATCGCAAGATTTGCCTCGTGGAGCTCTTTTGCCAGTCGCTCTCTCTTCTTGAACAGAATCTGCGCTCTGTGGTTTAGACCATTTAAGGTTGTCATGATTTTTCTTTCTGTGTGGAGCCGTTCGTTTCCTTCTAGATAATACTGCTAAATTGATTTTTGTCAACAAAAAACCGCCAGGAAAATCCGGGCGGCTGAGAGGTCTCGATGTTTAACGCATATTCCGAAAAATCTTGTCACTTATCAGATAGCCACTCCAAAAAAGGAAGATGGCTGCGACTGCCGAGAGAAAATAAGAGGTCGGGTCGCCAGATGTGGCCGTTTCGATTGCCATCGCTCCGATGCTAATGGCGACGATGAGTATGGTGGCGATTAGGAATACAATTTTCAGCCGAATCGGTTTCTGAGTTATTGCCACAGCTTGAATCGTTGGACTCGTGACTGTGACGGGCCGGTTGCTGGTTGGCTGTGGTTGTCGCGACCCGTGACCCTCGGTCTCATCAAGTACTTGTTCCATCTCAATTCTGGCCTGAATGCTAATTGACCACTGGCGCATTCTCTCGGCTCGTTCTGCAGGAGTTTCAGGTTTGTTCATAAAACATATAGTCGGGTATTTTTCCGGTTCCTAATTCTGATACTATGTATATAATTGATTCTTGTCAAGGTATCAAAACTTTTCCGCATACCATATACTATATACCTAATACTATATACTTCTTCCCATGATCATCTCTTACCACAACCACGAATTTTTTAAGGTCCAATTCGGCGACACGATTTTGGCCTTCAATCCGATTTCCAAAGATTCCAAATTAAAGGGCGCGCGCTTCGGCGCCGATGTCGCGCTGTCCTCGCTCAATCACAAAGATTTTACCGGCGTCGAAAATGTCACTTTCGGCGAGCGCGCGCCCCTTGCCATCTCCGGCCCGGGCGAATACGAAGTCAAAGGCGTTTTCATCCGTGGCTTTCCGGTTAAAACCACTTACGAAAAAGAAGACCGCATCGCGACGCTTTATTTGGTAAATCTCGAGGGTATGAATCTCTGTTTTGTCGGCCCGATTAAAACTCGCGAATTTGATAAAAATATTACGGCTGCGCTCGAGGAAGTCGATGTGCTTTTTGTTCCGATTGGTGGTGGCGATGTTTTGGCTCCCAACGAAGCCTACAAATTGGCCGTGGCGCTCGAACCGAAGCTGATTATCCCGATGCACTATGATGAAGCTGGCGGCAAAGCGGCTCTCAAGGCTTTCTTCAAAGAGGGCGGTGAAAGTGAAGTGAAGCCGGTTGATAAGCTGACTCTCAAGATAAAAGATTTGGAAGGCAAGGAGGGTGAGATTGTGGTTTTGACTCCGCAAATCTAATTTAAAATACCAATCTACGAATCTCACACCAATCAACTAATATCCGAATAAGATTTTCCCTATTAGTTGTTTGTAGATTGGGATAAAATTTGTAGATTAGTATTTTATCCATGAATTTTCTAGAAAAATTACGCAACGAGTCAGAAGGCAAGCGAAAAAGATTTGCCGTGATTTGGGCTTCAATTTTAACCCTGATAATTTTTCTGGTCTGGTTTTCGGTTTTTCAACTTAATTTTGGCGTTAATAAAAAAGCTGGCTCAGCCAGCTCACCGCTCGAAGCTCTGGATTCAGTCTTCGGCTCTTTTGGTAAAGATGTCTACACGGCAGTCGGGGATATCAAGGATAAAGTTAGTGGCGCGACCAACGATATTTTCCCGTCCGACAATTCCAGTCCCGATTCTTCTGTCGACAACCAAACTCCTGTCGATAATTCCGGCACCCCGACTGGCGAGACAAGCGCCACTCCGCCCGATTCCGAACCTCTGCCGTTTCGCTAAATTGCCAAAAAGAAATTAAAAAGCCCCGCGCTTGCTGCAAGCGCGGGGCAAATTTTCAGATGAATTCCAGAATCTTAAGTGCCGCCAGTTTCTCCAGCTCTCCAGAGATTGCGCCAGCGTATTTAAGATTCCTTCGGGCCTCTCTCAATGTTCGGGCCGAAGCGATTTTGGCCTTGAAAAGAGAGGTCTGCTTTCGAAAGAATTTGGCGTTGGCCAGACTACTGCTGGGGAAGTACTGCGGTATCCTGTCGAGTTTCTCCAAGGTGTCGGCTTTTTCAATCTTCGAAAGCAGAGCCTTGCTCAATCTCCTTCTGGCGATTTTGTCGGCCTGTCGCCCGGTTTCGCAGTTTTGATACGCCTCGAAGAGTGCCCTGAGTGACCTGGCCTCCTTAACGCGGGCGAGGTTCCTCCTTTCCGCGTGGCGCCTGATTTTTGCGGTGATTTTTTCTCGAGCGTCATCCGGTAGCCACTGCCGATCGGCAAGCCACTCCAGTTCCTCGCTGGTGTGGGCGAGCGCGAGCATAGTCTTTAAGAACGGCTCCCACATTTCCTGACAACGGGGGAGGAATTCATAAAGACTTTTTCCAGCCGCGAAATCTCGGACTTGTTTCAACTCGGTCAACGCGAGCTCCTGACACTTTTGGAAGATGCGGTCATTATGGTCGCGGTTGGCTCCTCTGTGGCACATCGCGCGACCCTCGGTGAGTGTGGTCGGTAGCTCATTGGGGGCATAACGACCAAGTCCAAGTGACCCTCTGAAATCACGAACCTCCATCTTGGCCGCCTTGGCCATCCATGCAATCTGCTCCTTGCTAAGTTTTGAAGCTTTAATTGACGCTCTCACTTGATTCCTTTCTTACCCGAACAGAGCGCAGCTCTGCTTTAGGGTGGTTTGTGGTGAACTAACTATCCTAAATCTAACTATTTTTCGAGTCTTGTCAAGGTGAAAAGCCGTTAAATTTGAGTGGCAAATCTAAAGGCTAAATGCTATAATCTTTCTTTATATGGCAGGTAAAAACGACAAAAAAGAAGAGCCGAAAGTCCCGCCAAAACCGGTAGAAGAACGAGGGATTGTCTCGCGTGAAATCGTAGAGGAAATGCGCGAGTCCTACCTAAACTACGCGATGTCCGTAATCACGGCTCGCGCTCTCCCTGATGTGCGCGATGGTTTAAAGCCTGTGCACCGCCGCATTCTTTACACGATGCACGAGCTAGGACTCACCGCCGGCGGCAAAACCAGAAAGTCGGCCAAAATCGTTGGAGATGTCACCGGTAACTACCACCCGCACGGCACCGTCGCGGTTTACGAAGCTTTGGTCAAATTGGCCCAAGATTTTTCGATGCGCTACCCGCTCGTTATTGGTCAGGGAAACTTCGGCTCAATCGATGGTGACGGTGCCGCCGCCGACCGTTACACCGAGGCCAAGATGTCCAAAGTGACGGCCGAAATGCTCAAGGATATCGAAAAGGAAACCGTAGCTTTCCGGCCGAACTACGAAGGTACCAGAAAAGAGCCGGTGGTTTTGCCGGCCGCTCTGCCACAACTACTCCTAAACGGAACTTTGGGAATCGCCGTCGGTATGGCCACCAACATTCCGCCCCACAACCTAAATGAAGTGGTGGACGCGACCACTCATCTTGTCGACAATCCGGAAGCTTCGACCGAAGACCTCTTGGAATTTGTCAAAGGCCCCGATTTCCCGACCGGCGGAGTAATTTTTAATGAAAAAGATATTCATCATGCATATGCGACTGGCAAAGGTGGCGTGGTCACTCGCGGTGTGGCAGAAATTGTCGAGGACAAAAAAGGCCAATTCCAAATTGTAATCAGCTCGATTCCTTATCGCGTCAATAAAGCCGAGTTGATTGTGAAAATCGCCGATTTGGTCCGTGAGAAAAAACTGGAAGGCATCCGCGACATGCGCGACGAGTCGGCCAAGGATATCCGCGTCGTGATTGATCTCAAAAACGGCGCCCAACCGCAAAAAGTTCTCAACTATATCTACAATCACACTCAACTCGAGGAGACTTTCCACTTCAACATGGTGGCGCTGGTTGACGGCGTGCCCCAGACCCTGTCACTTAAAGCCATTCTTGAAGAATTTATCGGTCACCGCAAGATTGTTATCAAACGCCGAACCGAATTCGATTTACGCGAAGCCGAGGCGCGCGAGCACATCTTGCTCGGTCTCACCAAAGCGCTCGACCATATCGACGAAATCATCAAACTCATCAAGAAATCGAAAGATGTCGATGAAGCGCGCGCCGGTTTGATGAAAGCCTTCAAATTCAGCGAAATTCAGGCGAATGCGATTTTGGAAATGCGCTTGCAGAAGCTAGCCGGACTCGAGAGAAAGAAAATTGAAGACGAGCTCAAAGCTGTCCAGGCTTTAATTAAAGAGCTCAAAGACATTTTGTCCAAACCAAAGAGAATTTTGGAAATCATTAAATCCGAACTTTTGGCTATCAAGGAAAGGTATGGTGATGATCGCCTCACCAAACTCGTCAAAGGCGGTATCAAAGAAATGACCGATGAGGATATGATTGCCGACGAAGAAAATGTTTTGGTTTTGACCATGGGCGGTTATGTGAAGCGCACCAAGCCGGAAGAATATCGCAAACAAAAGCGTGGCGGTGTCGGCGTCATCGATTTGGATACCAAAGAAGTAGATTTTGTCAGCAGTTTGGTTTTCGCTTCGACTCACAGCGATATGCTCTTCTTCAGTGACAAGGGTAAGGCTTACCAAGTGAAAATGTTTGAACTACCGGAGGGTAAGCGCGCCACCAAGGGCAAGGCGCTCGTCAACTATCTCTCGATTGATCAGACCGAAAAAATCACTTCGGTTTTGGCGATGCCAAAATCGGCTAAGGGTTCTGACCTTTCACTCCTCATGGTCACCAAGGGCGGAACTTCCAAGAAAGTGGCCGCTGAAAGTTTCCACGATGTAAGACGGAGCGGTATTATCGCTATTCGACTCGACGACGGTGATGAACTTCAGAGTGTTTCTTTTGTGGAAAAAGGCGACGAAGTCTCGATTGCCACGACCAAGGGCCAATCAATCCGATTTAAGGAATCAGATATCAGAGAAATGGGTCGCGCGGCCGGCGGGGTGAGAGCGATTAAACTTGATAAAGGCGATGCGGTTATTTCGGCGGATATCATCAAGAAAAATATGAAGAACCCGATGCTTTTGGTGATTTCTTCCAAGGGTTATGGCAAGAAAACTCCTCTTGATGAATACAAGACCCAAAATCGTGGCGGTTCCGGTATCAAGACTGCCAATTTGACCGACAAGACTGGCGATTTGATTACCGCCCGAGTTGTCACCGACGATGTCGAGGAAATTGTGGCGATGTCCAAGAAAAGTCAGGTCATCAGGACCGAACTTAGTGGCATCAGCGAGCTCGGCCGTTCGACTCAAGGCGTGCGAATCATGAAACTCCGAGAAGGGGACTCGATTGCCTCCTTGATTTGTTTGTAGCTCGGCTAGTACCGGTTTCCTTATGGCTGGGTTTGGAATATAATACTGAGTAATAATCAATAATCAAGAAACAAGGTACAAACAATAATCAATAATTCAATTACCAAATCAGGACGCAAGTTTTTGGTTATTGTTTCTTGGTGATTGGTTACTTGTAAACATTCTGATGTTTAGTGATCCTCAAAAAAATATCGAACAGCTCGATTTGGAGAAGAGTGCTAAAGTGGCCGATTTTGGCGCTGGTTCCGGCTTCTATACTATAGCGCTTTCGCGGGCAGTTGGCGGGGAGGGCCGTGTCTACGCCGTCGATATCCAAAAAGATTTGCTTGAAAAAATCAAAAACACCGCCAAGTTGGAGGGCTTGCATAATATTGAATATGTTTGGGGCGATTTGGAGCGTTTGGGTGGCAGTAAAATTCAGGAAAATTCTTTGGACGCCGTGGTAATCGCCAATATTTTGTTTCAGGTCGAGAATCGCGAAGTTTTTGTCACTGAAGCCAAGAGGGTAATCAAGCCGAATGGTCGAATTCTGGTTATCGACTGGGCCGATTCTTTTTCGGGTATGGGCCCGGAGGCGAGCCGGGTGATTACGAAAGCTCAGGCTCAAAAGCTTTTCACCGACAAAGGGCTAAAGTTGGTGCGTGAGATCGAGGCCGGCTCGCATCACTACGGTTTTATTTTTAGTAAGTAAAAAGGTTTCAAGTTTCAAGCTTCAAGTTTTATAATTAATTTTATGTCCAAATTCCAAGTCGTTCTCATGGCCGTCTTCATTTTTATCATCATCGTCGCGGTGGCAACTTTTGCTTTATTCAAGGGTTCCGACACAGCGAAACGCAACCAAACAGTCCTCTGGGGCACGCTCAATTCGGTCCAGATGACAACTTTGTTCAACAAAATCACTCAAGCTGACGACAAATTCAGCATGGTTTATGTCGAGAAGCGCCCGGAATCTTTCGAGAGCGACCTCATCGAAGCTTTGGCAGCTGGAGCAGGACCAGACGCCGTGCTTTTGCCTCAAGATCTGATTTATCGCAACGCCAACAAGCTTATCCCAATCCCTTATACCTCGCTTTCCGAGCGAAGTTTCAAAGATACTTATCTAAGTGAAGGGGAGTTGTTTCTCTCGACAAATGGCATCACGGCCCTGCCTCTTACTGTCGACCCTCTGGTTCTGTATTGGAATCGTACGCTTCTGACCAACGCCGGAATCGCCGCTCCGCCGGCCACTTGGACCGAACTTTTGGCGATGACACCAAAGTTAGTTGTCAAAAACAATACGATTATCACCCAAGCGGCCATATCTTTTGGCGGTTATGAAAACACCACCAACGCCAAGGAAATTCTAAGCGCCCTTCTTCTTCAGGCCGGCACACCGATTACCAATTACGGCGATACGGGAATCCTGCAAAGCGTTCTGGGCGACAGATTTAATTATGCCCTGACTCCGGCGGAAGAAGCTCTGCGTTTTTACACCGGTTTCGCCGACCCACAAAAGCCAAATTATTCTTGGAACCCGTCTTTGCCGACTGCCCGCAGTTATTTTGTAAGTGGCGACCTGGCCTTTTATGTCGGCTTCGCAAGCGAGCTTAAAGACATCCGCGATCGCAACCCAAATTTGGATTTTGATGTCTCGATTTTGCCACAAACCGATAAAACCTTGGCCCGCCAGACTTTCGGCCGAGTTTTGGGTCTGGCCTTTACCAAAAATCTTCACGACATGGCGAGCACCTTTGCAAATGCACTCGATTTGACCAGTACCGACTCGCTCAAGCTTCTAAGTGAGCTCACCTCTTTGCCACCGGGAAGGCGAGATCTTCTGTCAGTCAGGCCGGCCGACCCTTATCTTTCCGTTTTCTACGATTCGGCTCTGATGTCTCGTGGTTGGATTGATCCGGATCGAGAGGGTAGTGACACTGTCTTCAAAAATATGGTAAAATCTGTCACATCAGGCCGAGCCAGAATTTCCGAAGCTGTCAATCAGGCCACTGCCGAGCTCGGCAGTCTAATCAAGTAAATGTTCCGAAACCAAAAAACTTTCGCTCTGGTCTTTGTTTTCACTCTGGCGATTTTCTTTGCCTCGGCCAGTTTGGCTTTGGCCGTTGATCCGACCAGCTCCGGTTTCCAACTGGTGCCTTGCGACAACACTCCACAAAGTCCTTGCGATTACTACGCTTTTATTCGGGGTGTCACCAATTTAATCAACTTCTTTATCGCTTTCGCTGCGCCAGTCGGGGCCGTTGCTCTCGCCTGGGCCGGATTTAAATATCTTTCGGCTGGCGGTGATTCAGGAGAAGTGGAAAAAGCCAAGGGGATTTTCAAAAAAGTGACAATCGGGATTATAATAGTCTTGGCCGGCTGGTTGCTCGTCCAAACAATTACCAGCACCTTGCTAAAGCCGGGCTTTAATACGGTTCTAAAGCAATAAAAATATGAATCAAGCCGTTAAAAATTTTTTCTGGTTGGCCGTGGTAACGGTCCTCACCTTGCCTCTATCGGTTTTGGCCGAAGATCGCGGCTCTGGAGGCGGGGACATCGGTAGTGGCCTACCGTGTCCTCAAGGCCAAATCTGCAATCCGCTCCAAGCCGGCTCCCTTTTCAATTTTCTCAAGGAGGTTCTCGACGGTGTCCTGCGCTTCGGCACGATTATCGTGGTTTTGGCCATCATTTATTCCGGTTTTCTCTTCGTTAAGGCCCAAGGTAATGATGAAGAACTCAAAAAGGCCAAGGAAACCTTCCAGAATGTGATGATTGGCGCCGCCATCCTTTTAGGTTCCTGGGTTATCGCCCAAATTATCCAGGCGACAATCAATACCATTACGGGGGCTTAGTCGATGTCGATTAATTAGTTATTAATAATTTAAAAATATGAAGAAGAATAGTTCGATTTTCAAGTTTAAGAGTTTTAGTCCGGTTCTCGGCTTGCTGGCTCTCGCTCTGGTTCCTGGTATTGCCGCCGCTCAAATTTTAACTTTCGCCGATTTGGTCGACACTTTAATCGGTATTCTAAACTCCCTAATCCCGCTTCTGATTGCCGCCGCTATTGTCTATGTTATCTACACAGCTTTTATGATGGCCAAGGAGGAAGGTGAAAAGCGCGAAGAGTGGCAGACCAAGCTGATTTACGGCATTGTAGCGATTTTCGTGATGGTCTCGGTCTACGGCTTGGTTAATATCCTTGTTTATACTTTTGATGTAGACAATGCCCCTCTTGAGCAGCCAACCGTGGGTACCAACAACGCCCAGCTTATTGGTTTGAGCGATTAAGTTGTCCCCAGCTTTATTGTTGGCCCTGTTTTTAAGTGTTATCATATAGACACCTTAAAAAGTCGCTTATTTATTAATTTATTATTTTAATTATGAAGAAATTTATTATTGGCGCTTCAATCTGGGCTTTGCCGGCTTTAGCTTTGGCTCAAGCAACTAACAACGCTTTTGATTTGTTGGCCTTGATTTCCAAGATCCTAAACGCAATTGTGCCGGTTTTGATTGCTTTCGCAGTCGTCTACTTCCTTTACGGCGTATTCTCATATGTCTTTACCGACGATGAGGAGAAGAAGGAGAAGGCTAAGGAAGTCATGATCTACGGTGTCATCGGCATTTTCGTCATGGTTTCTGTCTGGGGCCTAGTCAACATTTTGGCCGGTACCCTAAACCTCAACCAGCAAGCTCCAACTTCAGGTATTCCAAACTTCCAGACCCAACTACCTGTCACTCGATAATTAAAAAGATTGACCTTCCGACCCTTAACCGGGTCGTTGGTCTAATTGTTGAATATGGCGCCTTTATCATTGGATACAATCATCGAGCGAGTTGCAACCTATATCGTGAACCCGCTCATTGCTCTTCTTTTCGCTCTAGCCGTTCTGTACTTTATCTACGGAGTCTTTGTTTATATGCAGGGCGCGGAAAGTGAAGAAGAGCGTACTAAAGGAGGACAACATATTCTCTGGGGAGCCATCGGGATGTTTGTGATGGTTTCGGTTTACGGCATCATTCGCCTGATTCTTACCACCTTCAACATCCCTTTCCGCTAAGAATTAAAGAAACCGCCCAGCACTTATTTTTCGAAATTTCGAAAAATAAGTGCTGGGCGGTTTTCGTTTCTTCTGTTCGTGTCCTCGTTTTGGTTATTGTCTCTTGGTTCTTCTCTATTGTTTGATTATTGTCTCTTGGTTATTGGTTATTGCCTAATGGTTTTCAACTGCCTTTTCATTCGTGTGCCCTATTCGTAAGGGTTCTTAACAAAAAACCCCAACCGCTTGCGCAGTTGGGGTGTGGGCCGGTTTAAGCCGGCGAAGAACTTAGTTTGGGAAGATAACCCAGTTTGTCACCGGCTTCTTCCCCAACGAACGAAAGGCGATTGTCTCGAACCGCCCGAGGTCAATCGACGGCCCGTTTGGGTCCCGCTTTTTGACTTCGAAGGTTCCGTCGAACCGTTTGAGGCGAACCTCAACCGGCCCGCCGTAGACTATCACGAACTTGAACACTCCCGCCACATCCGTCGGCGGACTCCACTCGTCAACCGGCGCCACGACCTCTTTCTTTTGTGTGGTCGATGCCGGTTGGAGTAAGGAGTTCACCATTGAGCTCGCGGGGCGAGTGGTTATATCCTTCATCTGCTTCTTGCACCAGGGCCAGATAAAGGCCAAGGCGAGCAACAGGAGGATCGCGCCAATCACCAGATTTCTGGCCGTCTCCTTCACCACTTGATGCTGACCTGCCATGGTTGGCGTGGCCGGCGTTGGTGGGGTTGGAGCTGGCGCAGGAGTTGCTGGAGTTGCAGGTGCTGCCGGGGCAGCGGGCGCTGTCTTTGGTCTTGCCATACTTTAATCCTTTCTTCTTTGATTTATCACGGAGGTGCATCAGGGGCCAAACCTTCACCCTGTGACGCGGTCGGAATAGGCGGAGTAAAAAGTCCTCCACCTTGCTGTAGTACTGCCGCTGCCGCTGTCAAATCGCCGACACCCTTGTCAGTCCGAATGATTAGCTCTTGGCGGCGACTCTTGTTCCGTTCTGCTTGTATTGCGAGCACCGCCTGCTCAGGATTTAGGCCCGAGTTTTTAAGTGCAGCGATAGTTTCAATCAGGAATGTTCGCTCGATCTCCTCAGCCTGTTTCTGTCGTTTCTCCTTGGCGACCGATTCGTAGGACTCCACTGTCTTATGGTCCCGATGTGTGACTTTGGGAATGATGACCCTGCGGATGCGGATGCCGTAGATGTCGGTCATTTTCTCGTGTGTGGTCACGTCTTCGTCATCCACCAGGGCACCAAGGACATGCTTTTCGAATGCATCAGTACTCCGGATCAGGTCAATGTCGCTGATTTTAGAAGCTTCGGCTCGGAAGGTCTTAACAGCTAAGTCGGTTAAGGCTCCCTCGATGGTAGTCTCTCCGACATTGATGAATCTGTTCGGGTTCATGACAATCCACATGATTGTTATTCTGGAGATCATCTCTACCAGTCTAACATTGCCATGCGGATCAGGATTGTCGGCAGTCTCTTCGGGCGTCTGGATTGTCGCTGCCACCAACTCCTCGATTTTCTCTTGACCAAACTTTTCGCCGATTCGTAGGACACGCTCGCGCATATCCACGATGACGACGCTCATGATTGGGCTTGGGGGCAGCCAATTCCATCCTTCCCTGAGGATGAAGCTGTTGATTCGCTGTCCGAAGAACAGTGGCACGGCAGTGCGCTGGATTTCCACGGGGACAACCCCGTAAACTCCCAGGCCGCCGAACGCTACGATGCCACACAGGATCCACGCAAACCACCCGGTTCCGACCAGACCTGACAGGAGACCTACCAGACAGAGCGTGAGGACTGCACAGGCAATGATTCCGTTTCGAATAGTTTTCCATGCTGGCACAACTGTCGGCGTAGTCGCGAGTTGTGGTGCCTGGTTAACTGTAGGATTAGGTGGCTGCTGTGGGGCGGGTTGAGGTTGCGGTTGAGGAGTCGGTCCGCCAGCAGGCGGAGCAATTCCAGGATTAATAGATCCGTTCATTTTTACCTTTCTCCGCCTTCTGGCGGTTTGTTGATTGTCAAAATCGGGTTTTCACTCGATTACGATTTCTGCCCTCAAGTATATCATATTTCACCCCAAAAGTCAAGCAAACCCAAACCCCAAAACAGCCTTATCTAAGGCCGTTTTCTCTTGTATTTGTGGCAGGATGCCAAGTGTTTCGAAAATGTGTCGAAGGTATCTGAAGGTCTCCCAATTACGACAGAATTTACTGTTCACTACTTGCTGTTCACTACCTACTATTCATTACTCACTAAAATCTCCACCTGCACTAATTCCTGCGATAGCAACAATTAGTGCAGGTGGAAATATAGGCCCCTGGGGCAAAGCCCCAGGGTAATCTAGGAACTCGCTCCGCTCGTGCTGACGCGGGGCAAGCCCCGCGGTATTAGGCCTATAGTCTGTCTTCGCTCGGACGCCATGAAAACTCAGAAGTTTTCGCGGCGCTCCTCCTTAGCCAAAATAAATTAAAATATCGCAAATCATTGTGGGCACGGGGAGATTTGAAGCCTACAGCTTCAGTACAGGTTTCCCATTTCTTCGCCGTCAGACCGGCTCGGAAATATGGGAGAACCTCTCCAAATCTCCCCCGAAAGCAAAGCAGTTTGC